>JAICVT010000357.1 GCA_025935235.1 Ktedonobacterales bacterium
CAGCGGCCCGCGCGCTCGCTGCCCGGCTCTGGCGCCATCACCGGCGGACTGCTGCTGTGGGCGTGGGGCTTCTTCCTGCTGCCGTGGGCCACCGTCAACTGCGCGCAGAGTCCGCTGCTGCTCGGCTCGTGCCAGGGGCTGCCGGTGACGAGCGCGCTCACCATCGGCCTGAACGGCGCGCGGACGGTGTTCGATCCCAGCGCCGCGCTCTACGCCATCACCGGATTGCTGCTGGTCGGGGCGCTGGCGATTCTGCTGGCGGTCTGGCGGCGCGACATCACGCGGACGCTGTGTAGCTGGGCGACGGCCTGGCTGGCAATGGCGCTGGCGAGCGCGGGGCTGGCGGTGGCAGGTGCGCAGCAAGCGGTGAGCGATGCGCCAGCTGTGAGCCTGCCTGCGGGCGACTGGCGCGCCGATTCGGGCGTGCTGATCGTCTTTCTGGCGTTGCTGCTGGTCGCCATCGGGCTGATCCCGCTGTGGGCGGTGGCCGTGCGCACCGTGCAGCGACGCGCGGCGGCGCGTGGCGCGACCGTCCCCTGACATCGCCCGACCGTGCTGACTGGCGGAACGCGCATCCCAGCGTATAGCGAGTGTCGTTTGGCCTGAGGAGTGGACATGCTTTCGCTCGACGCATCTCAGATCGCGCTGATCGAGGTGGTGGTGGCGGCGCTGCTGGTGGCGCTGCTGGTGACGGCAGGCGCCGTGGCGTGGCGGCAGTGGCGCGAGGCGCAACGGGCGCGCTATCTGGGCGCCGCGCTGCGCATGTTCGACGCTCTGGACAGCCGCGAGGCCTATCAGGACGCCGACGCCACGCTTGGCCTGCCAGAGCGCATCCAGGATTTCACGCCAGAGGAGCTGGAGCTGGCCACCTGGACGACGCGCGTCTTCGAGAAGCTGGCCTTTCTGGTCGAGTCCGGCATGATCCCGGCGCGCTACATCATCCCCAGCGACTCGCGGCGCATCGTGTGGACGTGGGACGCGCTCCAGCCCTATATCCAGGAGCAGCGCCGCCTGCGCGATTCCGGTGGGGCGTATCGCATCAGCGGCGATGGACGCTACTTCGAGCTGCTGGCGGCCCGCGCGCTGCGCTATCGCAAGCGGACGTTCGGCGCGAGCGAGCGTGTCCACCCCGCCATCCCACGTGACTACCGCACGCGGGTCGAGCAGGCCATCGCGCGTGGCGAGCGCATCGGCGCGCGCAACACGCCACACTAGACGAGCGGCGCGGCCCCCACCCCAGCCTCTCCCCCGCTGAATGGCGGGAGAGGGGCGCTACATGCCGCGACGCTGTGGCAGATTCCAGGCCCCGCGGGCGCGGCTGTCGTGGCGGAACGCCGGAGCCTGTGGCTTATCCGCCCGGCGAGGCAGCGGCGCGAGGCTCCCCTCTCCCGCGCAACGGGGGAGCGGCTGGGGGTGGGGGCGTTACAGCAGCTTCAGCCGCTCGAAGGCCGTATCAATGTGGATGAGGTAGGCGCTGGGGTCGGCGATGGCGTCGAGGTCTTCCGGGCTGATATGCTCGGTGACCTGTGGATCGGCTTTCAGCATGCCGAGCAGGCCCAGCCCCTCGTCCTCATCGCGCCAGACCTTCTGGGCGTTGCGCTGCACCAGCTTGTAGGCCACCTGACGATCCATGCCGCGCTCGACCAGCGCCAGCAGGATGCGCGAGGAGTAGATTAGCCCGCGCGTCAGGTTGAGGTTGGCGGCCATGCGCGGCTCGTTGACCTCCAGCCCCGCCATCACCTCATTGAAGAGCCAGAGCATGTAGTGCAGCAGGCTGCACGCCTCCGGAATGATGATGCGCTCGGTGGACGAGTGGCTGATGTCGCGCTCGTGCCACAGCGCCACGTTCTCCATCGCCGTGACGGCATGCCCGCGCAGCACCCGCGCCAGCCCGCAGACGCGCTCAACCTTCTCGGGGTTGCGCTTGTGCGGCATGGCCGAGGAGCCTTGCTGGTTCGCGCCGAATGGCTCGAACGCCTCGCTCAGCTCGGTGCGCTGCAAGTGCCGAATCTCCAGCGCCATCTTGTCGAGCGAGGAGCCGAGCAGCGCCAGCGTGGTCATGAAGTGGGCGTGGCGGTCGCGCTGGATGATCTGGGTGGAGACGGGATCGGGACGCAGCCCAAGCTGCTCGCAGACATACTCCTCGATGTGCGGCGGGATGGTGGCGTGCGTGCCGACCGCGCCAGAGATGGCGCCCACGGCGATGTCATCGAGCGCAGCGTCGAGCCGCTTGCGTCCACGGCGCAACTCGTCTACCCACATCGCCAGCTTGTAGCCGAAGGTGGTCGGCTCGGCGTGGATGCCATGCGTGCGCCCGACCATTAGCGTCAGGCGGTGGCGCACGGCCAGCCGCGAGACGGTCTCGGTCAGGCGGTCGAGTTGCTCGCGGATCAGCGCGCCTGCCTGGGTCAACTGCACGGCCAGCGCGGTATCGAGCATGTCAGATGAGGTCATCCCCAGGTGCAGGAAGCGTCCCTCCGGCCCCAGTCGCTCTTGCACGGAGCGCAGGAACGAGATGACGTCGTGGTGGGTGTCGCGCTCGATCTCATGCGCGCGGGCGATGTCATAGGTCGCCTGGCGAATATGGGCCATGTCGTCCGGCGGGATGGCGCCCTCGCGCGCCCAGCCCTCGCACACCAGCAGCTCAACCCGCAGCCAGGTGTCAAACTTGTTCTCATCCGACCAGACACGGGCCATATCAGGCCGGGTGTAGCGCTCGATCATCCCGCTTCCTCTTCGCTCAGGGGGCATGTCACGACATCTGACGACATCTGCGAGTGTCTCTCTGGAATTTCGCGTACATCGTATCTCATGGCGCGCTTGCCCTGCTGAATCTCTCTCTTCTCACCATTTCAAGAGCGAGGATCCCAGGCCGGGGCGTGGGCAATGAAGCAGGCGGAACCTCTCCCCATCCCCTCCGAGCGGGGGGAACCCAGGCCAGGCAGTGTGGCAATGGCGAGGCGAGCGAACAGGCGCGGGCCTCTCCCTATTCCACAAAATCAACCGGGACGGCGGCGGGAATGACGCCCTGCTCGGCGGCGCGCTGGAGGAAGAGCCGGATGCTCTGCTTGCCGCGCTCGCCCATGTCGAGTGTCCAGTCGTTGACATACATGCCGACGAAGGTGTCTGCTGTCTCGGTGGAGAGTCCGCGCGCATACTGCATGGCATGGCGCAGCGCCTCCGCGCGGTGGTCCAGACTATACTGGATGCTCGCCTTCAGCACGCGCGAGAGGGTCGCCATCTTCTCTGGCCCCAGATCGCGGCGCACAGCGTTGACGCCCAGCGGCAGCGGCAGCCCGTCCGTCTCTGTGTGCCACCACTTGCCCAGGTCCACCACGGTATGCAGTCCCAGCTCGCCATGCGTCAGTTGTCCCTCGTGGATCAGCAGGCCAGCGTCGTAGCGCCCGTCGTGGACCGCCTCCATGATCTGATCGAACGGCACGACCTCATAGGCGAAGTCACCCAGCAGCAGGCGCAGCGCCAGAAATGCGCTGGTCATCTCGCCGGGGATAGCGATGCGCTGGTTGCGCAGCCAGTCGAGGTCGGCGGGCTGGCGTGTCACGACCATCGGGCCGTAGTTGTCGCCCATGCTCGCGCCATGCGAGAGGATCGCGTATTTGTCGGCGACGTAGGCGTAGGCGTGGACGGAGATAGCGGTAATCTCCAGCCGACCCTCGCGCGCCCACTGGTTCAGCGTCTCGATGTCGCGCAGGATGTGCTCGAATGCGAAGCCCTCGGTGGGAATCTGATGCTCGGCCAGGGCATAGAACATGAAGGCGTCGTCGGAGTCGGGGCTGTGCCCCAGCCGCGCCAGCTCTGGCGCGCGCTCAGACGCGGTATCGGTGGAATCGGAGGTGGGGGTAGACATCACACGCTATCCTCTCGTGGCGCGACCCCACCCCCGACCCCCTCTCCCGCAAGGCGGGGGGAGCCGAAGGCGGCGCGCCAAATGACGATCTCGGACGATCTCGGACGATCTCGAAGGATCTGCTGAGCCACGCGCACTTGCATTGAGAGCGCCTGCGCACGCTGGCCCAGCAGAGATTGTAGCGCGTGGGCCGCGCGCCCGCTAGCGTTGGGGCAACCACAGGCGGGGTGAACACGGGCGGGGTGTGCATCGGCGTAGGAACACGGGCGGCTAAAGCCGCAGGCTAGGTGGCGTTCCGCCGCAAAGCCCGCCTCCGCGGGCTAAGAGCCGCTCCGCCAGGTCCCAGGCCGCGCAGGCGGCCTTCGCGGCCCGCAGGCCACTTAACTGCGGGTTTACCCGCCCGTTCCCTCCC
>JAICVT010000397.1 GCA_025935235.1 Ktedonobacterales bacterium
GCGGCTGGAAGAATACATCGGGCAGGAGAAGGTCAAGGACAACCTGCGCATCCTGCTCGACGCGGCCAAGCTGCGCAATGAGGCGCTCGACCACGTGCTGCTCTACGGCCCGCCGGGGCTGGGCAAGACCTCGCTCTCGCTTATCATTGCCAGCGAGATGCAGGTCAACATCCGCATGACCTCTGGCCCAGCCATCGAGCACGCGGGCGACCTCGCCTCGATCCTGACCGCGCTTGAGCAAGGCGATGTGCTCTTCATTGACGAGATCCACCGCCTCAGCCGCCAGGTGGAAGAGCGGCTCTATTCGGCGATGGAGGACTTCGCGCTCGATCTCATCATCGGCAAGGGACCAACGGCGCGCAGCGTGCGGCTGCCGCTCAAGCCGTTCACGGTGGTCGGCGCCACCACGCGCGTCGGCGCGCTGACGGCTCCGCTGCGCGACCGTTTCGGCGCGATCTACCGGCTCGACTACTACGACGACGCGGCGCTCCAGCAGATCATCCGGCGCTCAGCGGGCATCCTGCGCGTGCAGATGGACGACGCGGGCTGCGGCGAGATGGCGCGGCGCGCACGCGGCACCCCGCGCATCGCGAACCGGCTGCTCAAGCGCGTGCGCGACTATGCGCAGGTGCGCGCCGATGGCGTCATCACGCGCGAGGTGGCTGAGGCGGCGCTGCGCGCGCTGGATGTGGACGAGCGCGGGCTGGATCCCTCTGACCGGCAGGTGCTGCGGACGATCATCGAGAAGTTCGATGGCGGCCCGGTGGGCATCGAGACGCTGGCAGCCAGCACTAGCGAAGAGGTCGAGACGATCGAGGATGTCTACGAGCCGTATCTGCTGCAGCTTGGCTTCCTGGCGCGCACGCCGCGCGGGCGCATCGCCACCCGCCTGGCCTACCAGCACCTCGGCCTGCCCTATCGCGAGGACCCCGGCCTGCGCAGCCTCTGGAGCGACCCGGACGCGCCGGTGGAGTAGGCCGACAGCAGCCAGCGGTTGAAACCGCGCCTGAAGGGCCTTCTGGCCCACAACGTCCGCCTACGCGGACGCGGGATCGGCTTGCAGGATGCGGACCCGCGCAGGCGGATACGTGCCACGCTGGCCAGCGATTGAAATCGCGCCTGGGAGGCGGCGTGCGCGCCGCCGCCAAACCCGCCTGCGCGGGTTCCCGGAGCGTCTCAGTCTGCGCAGGCAGACTTCGCGGCCCGCTGGCCTCCCAGGCGCGGGTTCAACCGCCAGCCGCCCCGGCGACCTATCCGCTCCAATTATTCAATTCGCATCAACCGCTGGCTTGTTCCCCCGCGTCCTCCTCTGACGCCGCGCCGAGGCTGCCAGCGACGCGCAGCGCGGCCTGGGTCATCAGCTTGCGGGCGGCGCGCAGCTCGGCGGAGTGGAAGCCAGGGCGCCACTCGTGGAACAACTCGTCGGAGATGGCCAGCAGCAGCGCCAGCCGCACGCCACGGAACTGCGCCAGCGCGAAGAGCGCCGAGGCCTCCATCTCGACCGCCAGCGCGCCCATCGCGCCATAGGCCGCCACCTTCGAGCGCATCTCGCGGTAGGGCGCATCGGTCGTCCAGACGGGGCCGAAGGTGACGCCGCCGCCCTGCGCCACCACCGCCTCGGCTAGCGCTCGCGCCAGCGTGGGATCAGGCGCCAGCTCGACGCCCGCCGGAACGTAGTGGAAGGATGTTCCCTCCTCGCGGATGGCGCCGGTGGGTACGACGAAGGAGCCGATTGGCAGCGCGGGCTGCAGGCTGCCACCAGTCCCCACGATCAGCAGGTCGCGCACGCCCAGCGCGACCAGTTCCTCCAGCACGGAGACTGCGGCGGGCGCGCCGATGCCCAGCTTGCGCAGCGTCACGGGTCGCTCGCCGATCTTGCCCTGCGCGACGGTCATCACGGCGGTGGGAACCTGCGGCGCCTGCTCGGCGCCGGTCGCCGCCAGCAGATCACGATAGATCGAGGTATCGAACGTCGCGATCAGCGCGCTGGGCAGGCGGGCATCCTCCAGCGTGCGCCCGTGCAGCCCGAGGGCATGTGTGATGGCGGCGAGCGGCGTGAAGTGCTCGACATCCTGCTCGACGGCGGTCGCGGGCGCGCCCTCCGCCGCGCCCTCCGCCACGCCCAGCTCGGCCAGCAGGCGGGCGCCTTCATCGCGGGGCATGGACTCGCCAGCGGGCTGGACGCTCGATGGCCCGCCAGCGGTGGTGGTCGAGGTGTTCGCGGTAGATGCAGCAGAGAGATTCGCGTCAGATGGGGTCATATTCCAAATTTCCTCAGCGCGCGTGGGGGCGCGTGAGCGCCGCGCTGTACTACATCGTCATCGTCTGTTCGCCAGTATAGCGGCGTCGCCGCTGGCCGTAAAGCGGCGCCGCCAGCTAGCCCATTTCGCCATATGCGCCAGACAGGTGTCGACAGGCCATGTTATAGTAGCGCCAGCGAAGCATGAAGGTTGGTATCTATTCATTCGCCCGGATCGGGAGGTCGCTGTCCTATGGGGCCGCTCGGGGCGCGAATTTGCTGTTGTTTGGGTGGGGAGAACGGCGCACATGCGGTATATGCATTGGAGTCAGCTATCTACAGGCGATGGGAGCGCTGATCCGCGCGAGGTGGCGCAGCCACAGATACAGCTACGCGCACAGCCACGCGCGCGGGCTGGGGCGCCGCGCCAGCGTGGGCAGGGCCTGGTCGAATATGTGTTGATCATTCTGTTAGTCGCTCTGGCGGTCGTGCTGGCGCTGAGCCTGCTGGCGCCGACGATCAATAGCATCTTCCGGGCGATCCCGCCCGCCCTGTAGACAGGGTCATCAGGCATCCACTGGCTCGCCTCACAGCTCACATCAGCGCCCCGCCGCTCACCAGAGGGAGACGAGGCGCTCTTTCCGTCGTGCTTGCCAGCCAATCGCCGCTGGCATTTTCCGGTTTCGCATGCGGGCGAGAGAATGCGTCGGCAGGGTGGGCGCCCTGAGCCGCATAGGCCAGAACGCAAGCTGATTGCGGGCGCTCCGGGGCGATGTTATAATGCGATGGTGGCTTATTGAGCCTCCGGCGAATACCCTCAATGCGGGTCATCGTCGCTGCCGCGCGGTTTCCCCGCTGCCAAGTGGGAACAGGCCGCGCTCGAACATCCTGCCCCACCCTGCCAGATGCGCTCAGCGGATGCCCCTGGCGCCGGGTGGGAGCATACCCACGGGAGGATTCCGCATGGCGCGGGACTACGAGTTGGGGATTGTGATCAATCCCGAAGCGGGTGATGAGCAGGCGCGCGCGATTGTCGAGCGCGTCGCGCAGACCATCACCAACAATAGCGGGCAGGTGGTGCGCGTGAACGCCTGGGGGCGACGCCGCTTGGCGTATCCCATCCAGCGTTTTCGTGACGGCCTGTATTTCTTCTTTGACCTGATTCTCGAACCATCCACGATCGCCGAGATCGAGCGCACGCTGCGGCTGAATGAAGACATCATCCGCCATCTGATGAAGGTGCGCGATCCGCGTGTGGTAGCGCAGCAGCGCCAGCGGGATGTCGAACTGGACGCGCAGCGCGAGGCCGAGGCGAAAGCCCAGGCCGAGGCAGAGGCCGCCCGCGCCGAAGCCGCCGCCAACGCGCCAGCCGCCGAGGCGACCGAGGCGACCGAGGCGACCGAGGTGGAGGAGCCTGCTCAGGCCGAGGAGGCCGCGCCAGCGACGACCGAGGCAGCGACAGCCGAGACAGCGACGACCGGCAGCGACACGCCAGCCGCAGTCAGCGAGACGGCCCAGGCAGAGGCATAACCAGCGACACGCGACTGACGCCGCCACCAGTGGGCTTGCCCGCGTGTCACAGGAGAGTAGAGTCACCC
>JAICVT010000466.1 GCA_025935235.1 Ktedonobacterales bacterium
CGTGGCCCGTCGCTCATCACGCTGGCGATGCGCTGCCCCTCGATCACCACGCCGCGCTCGCTCAGTTCGGCGCGTGGCGTCGCCTGCGCTCCAGCGTCGGCGGACGTTTTCTGATTGGGATCGTCGCTCATAGCATCACTATCCAGAGGCTCCAGAATATCGGCTGGCGCCGTTAACGTAGCATCAGCGCAGCATCAGCGCAGCAGCGGGCCGACCAGCGCGACGCCCGCCACCAGCAGCGGCGCCACCACCAGCGCGGGCAGCCAGTTCGCCACGCGCAGATCGCGTATCTTGAGCAGCTTCAGCCCGATGGCGACCAGAATCAGCCCACCCGTCGCGGTCAGCTCGGTGATGGCGTCGGGGTTGGCGTTCAGCAGCGGCGCGATGGTGTGCGCCAGCAGGCTGATGCCGCCCTGATAGACCAGCACGACGATGATCGAGAGCAGCACGCCCCAGCCGAGCGTCGCGCCGATCGCCAGCGCGGCGAATCCGTCGAGCGTGGCCTTGATGACCAGCTTGGTCGTGTCGCCGCTCAGCCCATTATCGAGCGCGCCCAGAATCGTGAGCGGCCCGACGCAGAAGATCAGGCTGGCGGTCACGAAGGCCTCGCTGAGCGTCGAGCCAGGGCGCGCCAGCGTCTTCTGCGCCCAGTCGCCCGCGCGCTGCAATCCACGCTCCAGGTTGATGGCCTCGCCGATCAGCACACCCAGCAGCAGGCTGCCCAGCACGATCAGCGCGTTTTTGGTCATGAAGGCGTCGAGCAGGCCGATCAGCACCGTAAAGAGGCCCAGCGCGCCAAAAAGCGCCTCGTGAATGCGGCTGGGCAGGCGGTCGCCCACCAGCGCGCCGAGCGAGCCGCCCAGCAGGACGGCGCAGGCATTGATGAGCGTGCCATCCACGCTGGCGAAGATCGTCACGGTCGCGGCGTCCCTCTCTGCTGGGGTGTGCTGGCGGCTCTCAGGAAGCCTTTGCGGCAACGCTGAGGCGCGGCCCCGCCAGTATATCATGCCATCCCACAGGCCATGCGCGGTGTGCGCCCACGCCAGCGCATGGACGAGCGCCAAAGCAGGCATAGGACATGTTCGTGGTGAAGCATGCGAACTGGCTTGCGCGCGGTATAATAGTGGCGCGCGGGAGGGAACGCACGGCGTGTCATTCGTCATCTGGAGCGCACATGTCAGACGGAACTGTGGCGACGCCGATCTTCGCGGCTGCCTACGCCAAGATCAATCTGACGCTGGCGGTTCTGGGACGACGAGACGACGGCTATCATCGGCTGGCGTCGGTGATGCAAACCATCTCGCTCTGCGACACGCTGCGCATCGCTGTGGGCGGCGCGGATCGCTTCGACTGTGACGTGGCCGCGCTCGCCCAGCCCGATAATCTGGTCGTTCGCGCCGCGTCGCTGCTGCGCGCCGAGGTCGCGCGACCGGATCTCGCGGCAGAGATCGAGCTGCATAAGGAGGTACCCGCGCAGGGCGGCCTGGGCGGTGGCAGCAGCGATGCGGCGACCGCGCTGGTCACGCTCAACGCGCGCTGGCGCCTCGGCCTGAGCCTGGCGCGGCTGGAGGCGCTGGCCGCGCGTCTCGGCTCCGACACACCGTATCTCATCCACGGCGGAACGGCGCGCATCGAGGGGCGCGGCGAGATCGTGGAGCCGCTGCCCGATGCGGAGCCACTCTGGCTGGCGCTGGTCAAGCCGCTGGTGGATGTCTCGACGCCAGCCGTCTTTGGCGCGCTGACACCCGCGGACTACGGCGACGCCGCTGACACCGAAGCGGTCATCGCCGCCATTCGCGCGGAGAATCCGCTGCCGTTTGAGCGGCTCACGAACACGCTGGAGCGCGGCGTCTTGCGCGCCTACCCAGAAGTCGCGGATATCAAGAAGTCGCTGCTCGATTTGGGCGCGCCGCTCGTCGTAATGAGTGGGAGTGGACCATCGCTCTTCGCGCCATTCCGGTCGCTGCGCGAGGCCGCCAGCCTCGTGGAGCGCGCCAGAGGGCGCCATTTGAACGTCTGGCTCTGTCACAGCGTCACCCGCGCGCAGGTTCAGGCCGCGCGCGAGTAGGCGTCAGACAAACAGATGTTCTCTTGCCAGGGCAACCATGCAATGGGGTGGGTTGCTTTCGGGAAGTTGAGTAGCGATGTATACTATGACGACGTAGTCGTTGGACGGGTGGGGGTCCGGGCCTGTGATTATCGAGGAACAGGAGAGCGCGCTGGTCACGCGCGCCACACAGCGCGACCACGATGCATTTACCCAACTCTACCAGATCTACTTTGATCGCATTTATCGCTATATTCGGCTCAAGCTGGGCAACCCAATAGACGCGGAGGACCTGACCTCGGCGGTCTTTTGCAATGCCTGGCGTACCATACATAACTTCTCGCCGCAGCGCGAGTCATCGTTCGCCGCCTGGCTCTTCCGGCTGGCGCACAATGCCGTGGTTGATCGCTTCCGCAGCATGCGCGATGTCATCTCGCTGGATGCATCGGGTGAGCGACTGGCCATCCGCGCCATCCTTCCGGGACCAGAGGCGCAGATCGAGCGCAAGCTGACGCTCTACGAGCTCTCGACGGCACTCGACTTGCTGACAGAGGAGCAGCGAGAGGTGGTGCTGCTGCGCTTCGTCGAGGGACTCTCGGCGCGCGAGGTGGGCGACATCATGGGCAAGCAAGAGGGCGCGGTGCGCGGCATGCAGTTCCGCGCCATCGAGTCGCTGCGCCGCGTGATGCTCCATCGCCGCGATGCCGCCGACTGACGTTCATGCTACAAGGCGACACATATGACCCATAATGCGACACTGGAGCCTATGATTGAGGCGATTGACCGATGAACGAGATGGACGATCCGCGCCGGGAGCATCTCTTTGACTCACTGCTCGGCGCGATTGATCACTGGCAGACGACGCCAGAAGCGCAGGCGCGACGCGCGGAGGAGCAGGATGCCGAGGTCGCGTGCGATCTCGCGCTGCTGTCGGCGCTGCGC
>JAICVT010000256.1 GCA_025935235.1 Ktedonobacterales bacterium
AAGTGACCGATTACATACCAAGAGAGGCCATACCACTCGGCCAATCGGAGCCAGCGAGCGTGGTATACTGACCTCCGCCTGCTCGCAGCGCGGCGGCGAGCGCGATGTCATCCGGTATTGTCCAGCATTGTCCCGCGTCATTCGGCATCGTCCGGCGACGTTGGCCAGCGAAGGAGAGCAGGGCGCCGTGGCCGGAATCACCTCGCGCGTCGTCTTTAGCGACCCGCACGCGCTGCTCAGCGGTGAGCCAGCCGCGCCCGCCGGGCCGCGCTGGTATGCGCTGAGCCTGCGCGCCCAGGCGCTACGCGAGACTGCCTCCTTTGACAAACTGCTCGCTCCCCATGCGCTGTATGATCGCATCCGTCCGCACCCCTATCAGGTGCGCGTCGTCGAGCAGGTGTTGCGCGAGAAGGCGCCCGCCGCCATCCTGGCCGACGAGGTGGGGCTGGGCAAGACCATCGAGGCCGGGCTGGTCTACAAAGAGCTGGCGCTGCGCGGCATCGTGCGCTCGGCGCTGGTGCTGGCCCCCAAGGCGCTGCTCTCACAATGGCAGGAAGAGCTGAGCGAGCGCTTCGATGAGGATTTCGTCCTGACCGACGAGAAGCGCTTTCGTGGCTTCGACCGCGAGCCGCGCGTCATCTGCTCGCTGCCGCAGTTCGTGCGCTCATTCGACCAGATCGGCGCGCGCGCGTGGGACATGCTGATCGTGGACGAAGCGCACCTGCTGGCCAACCCGCAGGCCAAGCGACGCATCGCCGCCAGCCAGCTCAGGGCGCGCTGGCGGCTGCTGCTGACAGCCACGCCGGTCGCCAACAAGGTGGCCGACCTCTACAGCCTGATTGATCTGGTCACGCCGGGCAAGCTCGGTACACTGCGCGAGTTCGAGGCGGAGTATGTCGCCGATCCGGGCATCGGGCGACGGGTGCGCCCCGACCGCGCCCAGCGGCTGCGCGCCATCACCCGCGATGTGATGTGCCGCACGCGCCGCGCCGACACCGAGATCAGCTTCGTCGGGCGCACAGTAGATACGCGCGCCGTGCGGGCCGCGCCCGCCGAGGACGCCTTGATCGCCGATGTCACCGACTACCTGCGCCGCCTCTATCGCCGCGCGCCCACCTCGCGCGCCAATCGCGGCGCCGTCATCCGCGAGATCATGGCGCTGCAACAGTCGCTCAGCAGCAGCCCACGCGCCATCGAAGAGTCGCTGCGCAGGCGAGCGGAGAAGCGTCCCGACGAGCGCGGCGCGCTGCTGGCGCTGGCCGACCGCTGCCGCGAGATCACTAGCGCCAAAGAGCGGCTGCTGCTCGACACGCTGGCCGAGATTGGCAGCGAGCCGGCGCTGGTCTTCACGCTGCGCCTGGATACCGCCGCGCGGCTGCGCGAGGTGACACAGGCCAGCGGGCGCACGGCGGACTGCTACATCGGCGCTCTCAACCGGGCCGAGCGCGAGGCGATGGTGGAGCGCTTCAACAATGGCGAGTTGCAAACGCTGATCGCCACCGATGCGGGCGCCGAGGGGCTGAATCTCCAGCAGCGCTGCCACGTCGTCTTCAACTATGATCTGCACTGGAACCCGATGCGGATCGAGCAGCGCATCGGGCGGGTGCATCGGCTGGGCCAGCCGCATGATGTCGCCGTCTACAACTTCGTGCTCAAAGACACCGTGGATGACTACGTGCTGCAGCTGCTCTACCAGAAGATCAACCTCTTCACGATGACCATCGGCGCGCTGGAGACGGTGCTGGCCGAGGCGCAGGAGGGCGAGATTGACCTGGAGGAGCGCATCCTGGAGATCGTGCTGGGCAGCGCCACGAGCGACGAACTGCGCGCGCAGGTGCAGTCGCTGGGCGATGAACTCTTGCAGGCGATGAGCCGCCAGCGCGCGGCGGAATCGCTGACGGTGGAGGCGCTGGGGTGAGATGGTTCTGGCAGCGACGCAAAAAACCTGAGTCGTCCACAGCGCCCGACGAGATGGAGGCCAGGCGCGGCGGTGTGGCGACCGCGCCGCGTCCCGCTGGCGCCAGCGGCCGGCTGGCCTCGTCCCTGGCTTCCGCCGCTGAGCTGCGCGACGAGCTGCTGCGCTTCACCCGCGACCTGCTGAACACGCAGGGCGCTCGCGTGCGCGTCGAGGACGACGATCTGCTGTCTGCTACGTTGCCTGATGGCTCGACCGCGCGCTACACCACCACGCTGGCGCGGGCGCGCGCCGAGGACGAGACGACGCTGCTGGCGCAGGGCGCGACGGCCCTCCAGGCGCTCTTCGATCAGGCGGCCGAGCGCAGCCGCGTGGTGGCGCTGCGGCTGCCCGCCAGCGGTGATCCCGCTGCCCTGGCGCGTGAATGGCTGGCGCCGCTGGCCGACCGCTGTGGGCGCTGCGCCGGGCTGGGGGACGAACCGTGGCTGGCGGGCGCTCCCACCTGCGATGTCTGCCCGCTGCGCGCCGGTCGGCTGGCGCTGACGTGGGAGCAGCCGCCAGCGGGCGTGCGCGTCGTCAGCCAGCGCGACGCGCGGAGCATCGAGCTGGTCTATCGGCTGATTGGGCGCGACCGCGGCGGCCGCCGCGACGAGTGGCTGCGGCTGGCCTTCGAGGCCGATCACCCCGACGCTGCGCCGCTCCCTCCGCTGGCGCTCGACCGCATCGCGGAGGCGCAGCCCGCCGAACTGGCGAGCGCGGATGCGGCCAGCCTGGCGCGGGTCAGCGCCCGCGCACAGGAGCGGCTGCGCCCCGCGCTGGACGCCTGGAGTGCGACCCTCCAGCAGCGCGTCGACGACGACTACCAGCGGCGCGTGGCGGAAGTGACGGCCACCCACGAGCGGCTGCGGCGCGAGCGACCCGATGAGGCGCGCAGCGTCGAGGCGGCGCTAGAGCGGGAGCTGGCCATCCTGGCGGAAATCTATAGCGTCGAGATCGAGGCGCGGCTGGAGAGCGTCATCTTCATCACCTCACCCATCGCGCAAGTCATGGTGGAGAACGCCGCTGGCGTCGGGCCAACCGTCACCGTGGATCTAGGACGCGGCCTCGTCAGCGCGCCTGACTGCGCGGTCTGCGGCGGCGAGACGCGCGCCGGGCACATCTGCGCGGCGGGTCACGCCGTCTGCGCCACCCATCTCACCCGCTGCGCGCACTGTGGCGCCATCCGTTGCCCCGCCTGCGCGCGCGCGCCGCTGACGACCTGCGCGCTCTGCAGCGAGGCGGCCTGCGACAACTGCGCGACCCGCTGCGACGCCTGCTCCAGAACCTTCTGCGCCGATCACATCTGGCGCTGCGTGGAGGGCGACGCCACGCTCTGCCTGGAGCATCTGACCGTCTGCGGCGACTGCGGCGAGCCAGTCTGCGCGGCGCATGCCAGCCGCTGCGGCGAGTGCGGCGCAGCGCGTTGCCCGCGCCACACGCGCCGCTGCGCGACCTGCGGCGAGGCGCGCTGCGCTGACCACGCCGTAGCCTGCGGGACCTGCGGCCAGCCGCTCTGCGCGGCGCATGCCGTGGCCTGCGAGGAGTGCGGCCAATCGCTCTGCGCCGCTGACGTTTTCACCTGCCTGGGCTGCGGGCGCGCGCTCTGCGGACATCACCGCGCCGCGGCCTGCGCGACCTGCGGCGTAGAGTATTGCGCCCGGTGCGGCGCGGAGTCGGCGCAGTGTCCCGCCTGCCGCGCGGTTGTGACGCCCGACGACGGTGATCTGGCGGCGCTTCGGCTGGCCGCCGAGCGCGAGCCGCGCATCAACCTCAAACGCAAGTGGCAGGTTGGGCAGAACGCGCTGGCGCGGGTCTTCATCGCGCGCGGTCTGGGACACAACGAGGTCTGGGTGGTCACGCGCCAGGGCGAGGTGATCGGCGCACAGCGCAAAGGATGGCTCGGCAGTTGACAACTCCCCACAGCTAAAGCCGGGGGATTCCTGCTTCACTGAAGCCCGCCGAAGACAGGCGAACCCGTCCCGGTCTTATGGCATCTCCACAGGCGGAGACCGCTAGCCCAGTGGCCTTGATGTTCTTGGCGGCGTTCACGTCCCGGTCATGGGGTACGCCGCAGGCTGGACACGTCCACTGCCGAGTCGCGAGTGACAAGGAGCCGAGCACATGCCCGTACGCAGAGCACCGCTTGCTACTCGGATACCACTTGTCAATCGCGACGAGGGTGCGCCCGTACCACTCTGCTTTGTAGGTCAGTTGCCGCACGAACTCACCCCAGCCCACTTCGTGAATGGCTTTGGCCAGCTTCGGATGCTGCGCCATCGCCTTCACTTGCAGGTTCTCCACGCAAATCGTTTGGTTCTCACGAATGATGCGAGTGGAGAGCTTGTGGAGGAAATCGCGGCGGCGGTCCGCGATGCGGGCATGGATATGCGCGACCTCCTGGCGCGCCTTGGCGCGATTCTTCGAGCCGAGTTGTTTCTTGGCCAGACGGCGCTGCGCCTTCGCCAGGCGCTTCTCGTCCTTGGTAAAGAACTTGGGATTGCCCACCTTCTCGCCCGTATCCAGCACAACCGTATCATGCAGCCCCAAGTCGATGCCCACATCCTGCGCCACTGGTGGCAGGGGCGCGATGTCGTCCTCCACCAAGAGGCTGACAAAGTAGCGTCCAGCAGTGTCAGAGCTGACGGTGACGGTGCTGGGCTGCACGCCAGCAGGCAGTGGCCGCGACCAGCGAATGTTGAGCGGCGCCTCCATCTTCGCCAGCGTCAGCGCGCGTGTCTCTGCGTCCCAGCGGAAGGCCGAGGTGGTGTATTCCGCGGCTTGAGCGCCGTGTTTCGTGTGGAAGCCAGGGTACTTGGCGCGTCCCTCGAAGAAATTGCGGAAGGCGCGGTCCAGGTGGCGGAGCGCCTGTTGCGTGGGAACGCTGGAGACCTCATTGAGCCAGGCGGTTTCTGGCACACGCTTGAGCGCGGTCAGCGTCGCCGAGGTAGCGGCATAGCCAATGCGCTCCTGGCGCTGGTAGCAGGCGTCCGTCCGCAGGCGCAGCGCCCAGTTGTAGACGAACCGCGTGCTCCCGAACGTCCGCACAAGCCCAAGGGCTTGCGCGGGGGTCGGATAGAACCGATAGCGGTACGCGCGTTTGTGTTGCATGCTTACTATGTATCGTGTAGCTTGTAATAAAGCAACCGGAAAGGAGACGGCGCGTCCTCCTCATGCCTCAAGGCAGTGGTCTCCGCGCCGCAATTCAGATGAGTGAGACGCGCAGTTCGCATCCAGCCACGCATCCAGTCACGCTGCGGCGCTATCTGGCGGCGCGCCACGCCCGACAGACGCTCGCGGCGCTGGCCGAGGCGCAGGCGCCGGTCACATCCATCGAGACCGCCGACCCGCTGGACGATGTCGCGTTGGCCGAGGCGGCGCAGGCGGTGGCGGGCGTCTCGCTGGAGCCAGAGAAGCTGGCGCTGTTGCGCGCCACGCTGCCCGCCGACGATCTGCGCGCGGCGGCGCGACGCCTGACGCCCACGCAGGCGCGGGAGGCGCTGGCGACGCGCATGAGACATCAGGCGCGCGAGGCGGCAGATAGCGGGCTGACCATTGAGTCGCTCGATGCGCTGCCGCCAGAGGCCTGGGCCGACTGGGCGCGCTGGCTGCTGGAGCAAGAGGGCGCGCGCGTCGAGCCGCAGCCGTTCTCGCGCCATGTTGGGCTGACGGCCTGGCGCACCGAGCAGGATGGCCAACCGATCATCCTCTGCGCATGGCGACACGAGCCAGCAGAGTTGGAGGGGCCAGGCTGGCCGCTGCTCGAAGACGATCTGCGCCGCATGGCCGCGCTGGCGGCGGGCGAGCCGGGCGCGCGACTGGTGGTCGTGACGACCGCTGAGGCGACGGTCGGCGCGCAGGTGGCGGCGCGCGCGCTCGGCCCAGCCCGCCTGATTGATCGCCCCGCGCTGGCCGAGACGCTGGCGCGCCTGACCTCCGCCTATCAGCGCGAGCAGGAGCGCGCGCAGGATGTGGCGAAAACGCGCGCGAAGGCGGCGACGGCGGCGCGCAAGAAGCTGTTGGCCGCGCTGACCGCGCTGAGTGAGCAGGCGCAGGCGGCGCCCAACTCGCGCAAGGCGACCGGGCGCGCGGCCGTGCGGACAGCGGCGGCGGCGGTGGAGCAGGCGCGGCGGCTGGCGGCGCAGGCGCTGATCGCCTGGGAGACTCTGCTGGCCGACTGGTCGTCATCGTTCGACGAGCGGCCCGCGCGCGATGGCTCGCTGACCTTGAGCGCCGAGCCGACCGCCTATGCCGCGCTGGCCGAGCGCGCCGACCATCTCAAGAAGCCGCTGCTCGACGCCCTGCGCGCCGTGGCCAAGGCGCCGGGAGCGGGCGACCTGGGCTACGCGGCGTGGCGGCTGGCCGTCGGTGAGGAGCTGGCGGCGCGCTGCGCGGCTCTGCGCTGGCGCGCGCAGATGGTGGACCCCGCCCAGTGGCAGGATTTCGCCGCCGCAGTGGATGATCGCGCCTTGCAAGAGGCCACCCGCGCCGAGAACGCCGCCACGCACGCCGCCGCCCGCGCCAACGCCGCCCGCAGCGCCCTCG
>JAICVT010000511.1 GCA_025935235.1 Ktedonobacterales bacterium
CCGGTGGGCGGCGGCTTCGGCGGCAAGTGCGAGCCATTCGCGCACGACTTCGCGGCGTGCCTCTTCGCGCTGCGCCATGGGCGGCCCATCAAGTTCACGCTCAGCCGCGAAGAGGTCTTCTACTGCCATCGCGGGCGGCATCCGGTCAAGATGCTGCTGAAAACCGGTGTCAAGCGCGACGGCTCGATCACCGCCGTCCACCTCCAGACCTTCCTGGATGGCGGCGCCTATGCCAGCTACGGGCTGGCGACCGTCTACTACACTGGCGCGCTGCTGACCGTCACCTACAAGATACCCGCCTACAAGTTCGACGGCATGCGGCTCTATACCAACAAGCCCCCCTGCGGCCCCAAGCGCGGCCACGGCTCGACCCAGCCGCGCTACGCCCTCGAATGTCAGCTCGACAAGATCGCCGAGCAACTCGGCCTCGATCCGGCGGAATATCGCCAGCGCATCGCCATCGAGCCATACAGCCAGACGGTCAACGGACTGCGCGTGACGAGTTGCGGCCTGCGCGAGTGCGTGGACAAGGTCGTGGAGGCGTCGCGCTGGCAGGAGCGCCGCCAGCGCCTGCCAGCGGGCAGTGGACTGGGTATCGCCATCAGCTCCTACGTGACGGGCGCGGGCAAGGCGATCTACTGGAACGACATGCCGCACTCCGGCGTGATCGTCACGATTGATCGTGGCGGCGGCGTCGCGGCGCTCTGCGGCTCCTCCGACATCGGTCAGGGCTCCGACACGCTGCTGGCGACGGTGGTGGCCGAGGAGCTGGGCATCGCGCCGCTAGATGTGCACGTGCTGACTGGCGACACCAGTCTGACGCCTGTGGACCTGGGCAGCTACTCGTCGCGCGTCACCTTTATGATGGGCAACGCCGCGCGCGAGGCGGCTGGCAAGCTGCGGGCGCTGCTCTTCGAGGCCGCCAGCGTCGCGCTGGAGACACCCACCGATCGCCTGATCGCGGCGGATGGCTGGATCGAGGACGCCGACGATCCCGATCGCCGCATCAGCTTCGTGCAGGCGGCGCAGCGCGCGGAGGCCGCGCACGGCACGCTCAGCGCGGTGGGCAGCTACACGCCGCCCAAGCTGGGCGGCAAATTCAAGGGCGCGGGCGTCGGCGTCTCGCCCGCCTATAGCTACACCGCCTGCGTCGCGGAAGTTCGCGTGGACCCCGAAACCTACGACCTGAAGGTTGAGCGGCTGTGGGTGGCGCACGACTGCGGGCGCGCGCTCAACCCCGTGCTGGTGGAGGGGCAGATCGAGGGCAGCGCCTATATGGGCTTCGGCGAGGCCGTGCTTGAGGAGCAGGTCTTCCGCAAGGGGCTGCATAAGATTCCGTCGCTGCTGGAGTATAAGCTGCCGACGATCTACGACACGCCAGAGATCACCGCCCTCGCGGTCGAGACGATTGACCGCGAGGGGCCATATGGCGCGAAGGAGGCAGGCGAGGGGCCGCTGAACCCGATCATCCCCGCCATCGCTAACGCCGTCTACGCCGCCATCGGCGCGCGGGTGGATAGCACGCCCATCACCCCAGACAAGATTCAGCGAGCGCTGCGCGAGGCGGCTCGTGCCACGCCAATAGCGCCCGCGCAGCCGAGCCAGCCAGCGCAACCGGAGCGGCCAGAGCGAAAGGTGGCCAGCCGATGATGCGCCTGCCCAAATTCGAGTATCGCGCCGCCCGCACGGTGGAAGAGGCGCTGGACTGGCTCGCCGCGTATGCCCCGGCTATCAACAAAGACCCAGAGGCGCGGGCGATGCTGATGGCGGGCGGCACCGATGTGCTGCCCAATATGAAGCACAAGCTCTTCACGCCGAAGCTGGTGATCGGCCTGCGCACAGTCGCCGCGCTGCGTGGCATCAGCTACGATCCAGAGCGCGGGCTGCGCATCGGCGCGGGCGTGCGGCTGAGCGAGATCGAGGCCTCGCCAATCATCCGCCAGCGCTACCCGGCTTTGGCCGAGGCGGCGGCGACCATCTCGACGCCCCAACTGCGCCAGATGGGCACGATTGGCGGCAACCTCTGCCTGGATACGCGCTGCAACTATTACAACCAGTCGGAGTTTTGGCGCGGCGCGCGCGAGTTCTGCCTGAAAAAGGGCAGCGAGATCTGCCGCGTAGCGCCCAATGGCACGGGCTGCTACGCCGTCTCGTCGTGCGACACCGCGCCCGCGTTGATCGCCTTTGGCGCGTCGGCGCTGGTCACTGGCCGCGCTGGCAAGGGCGAGGGCGAGCGCGAGACGCCCATCGCCGCGCTCTACGACGACGACGGCATCCACCCGGTCAAGTTCGGCGACGGCGCGCTGCTGACGGCGATCACGCTACCGCCGCTGGCGGGCGACTGGCGCTCGACCTACCTGAAGTATCGCGTGCGTGGCGCCTTCGACTTCCCGATTGCCAGCGTCGCCGCCGCCGCCCGCTTCGAGGACGACATCTGCGCCGAGGCGCGGCTGACGCTGCAAGGCGTGGCCACCGCGCCGCTGGAGCTGACCGAGGCCGAGGCGTTGCTGCG
>JAICVT010000458.1 GCA_025935235.1 Ktedonobacterales bacterium
GCCGCTGCTCGACGCCCTGCGCGCCGTGGCCAAGGCGCCGGGAGCGGGCGACCTGGGCTACGCGGCGTGGCGGCTGGCCGTCGGTGAGGAGCTGGCGGCGCGCTGCGCGGCTCTGCGCTGGCGTGCGCAGATGGTGGACCCCGCCCAGTGGCAGGATTTCGCCGCCGCAGTGGATGATCGCGCCTTGCAAGAGGCCACCCGCGCCGAGAACGCCGCCACGCACGCCGCCGCCCGCGCCAACGCCGCCCGCAGCGCCCTCGTCGAGCGCATCGGCGCGCTGTGACGCGGGCCCGGCGCAGGCTCAGGTGATCCAGCCGTGCTGGAGGAACCAGAGCGCCAGAATCGCCTGGAGCAGCGCCCCGCTCCACAGGATCGCCGGAAGCGCCCATTCGGAGCGCTTCAGCCACTGGCCCACGATGATGAAGAGCGGAACGGCCGCGATCAGATAGCGCCCGGCTGAGACGAACACATCGAAGTAATTGAGCGGCTCGGAGGTAATCAGGTAGAGCAGCGCCAGCAGATAGAGCGTGAACCCCAGCGGCGCCCGCCGCGCCGCGACCAACGTCAGGACGAGCGCGACGAGCAGCGGCGCCAGATCGAGCAGGATGCGCGTGTTGAACGGCGAGCCGAAGGGAATCGTGGCCTCGGTGTAGATGGCCAGCGGGATCGAGAGGATGGGGGAGAGCGACATGTGCTTCCACGTCTGCTCGGCGCTGACGAAGATCAGCGGGTCGCCGAAGCGCGCCCAGAGCCACGCGCAGTAGGCGCCGATGCCCGCCAGTGGCGCCACGAGCGCGGCAAGCATGGGCGCGATCTCGCGCAGCGCCTGCCCCGCCGCAACCTCACCGCGCCGCTCGCGGAAGCGCTGGAACGCCTCCCAGGCGATTGGCAGCAGCAGCGCGGGCGCCGTGGGACGACACAGCGCCGTCAGCAAGCCGAAGAGCGCCGCCCACCACCAGCGGCGGCGAAACGCGCAGAGCAGCGCCAGCGCGGCAAGCCCGGCGAAGAGGCCATCCGAATAGGCGGCGACGAGGAAGAGCGCCATCGGATATGCGGCAAAGAGGGTGATGGCCGTCCGCGCGTTGCGCCGCTCATCGCCGGGGGTGGCGACCTGCGCGGCCAGCGCCGCGACGCCAAAGAAGGCGAGTAGCGATCCCAGATTAGAGGCGATCAGCGCCGCCGTGGCCCAGTGTGGGCCAATCACCGCTTCCACCAGGCGTATGGCGCCGGGATAGAGCGGGAAGAAGGCGGTCGGCGTGAAGTCCCAATAGCCGCGCCGCGCGATGGCGATGTACCACTGCCCATCCCACAGCGTCCATCGACGGATCAACTCGGCCAGGGGCGTCGGCGTGCGCGAGAGGCTCGCGCCACTGGTCACGACGGGGAAGTAGAACGTGAGCAACGCGTACGCCAGCCGGGTCGCCACCCACAGCGCCGTCGCCTGCGTCAGCAACTGGCGCCAGGGCAGCGCTCGCTGCGCCTGCCGCAACGGCGTTGGCGCGGGCAGGCGCGCGATGATCCCACCGACCAACCTTCGGAGGCGCGAGCGCGCCCGTTCCGCCGAGCCAGTCGGCCCCGCTCCCCGCTCAGGAATATCCAGACACATCGTCTCGATTCTCTTTCACCGTGGCGATTCCCCATCTCTCGCGACGCTGGGAGCAGACCGGAGTAACACAACGGATGTCGGCGCTAGAACTATGCGCTGGCCAGCAATCGGACCCGCTAGCCGGTGAATGGGGGCGTCAGGCGACCCAGCCGCCGTTGATGAAGATCGCCGTTTGCAGGGCCAGCAGCGAGAGCGAGCAGGCCAATATCAGCGCGTGCGCCCACGGTCGCCGCCCCCACTGACCTAGCAGCATGAACAGCGGAAAGATGACGAGCATGAAGCGCATGTTCGACGCGAGCGCCGTCCACCCATGCGAGGGCGTCATGAGAATGAGCGCCGTCGAGCCCCAGGCATAGGCGATATACGCGGGCGGCAGACGACGCCACAGCGCCACGGTGAGCGCGATCAGCAGCGTCGTGAACGCGGTGTCCAGCAGGATGTGGGCGACTTCAAGGCTGTTGGTCGCGGCGAAGAGCGCGGCGGCGTCACGCAGATAGCCCACGCCCGGCGCCGTCAGGTCGCGCCCCCAGCCGGTGGCCAACTCCGATTGCATAGGCGAGGTCGAGCCGATCTGCGGGCGCAGCCAGAGGATAAATCCGGCGATAGCGAGGACCGGCAGCGCCAGCGCGCCAAACGCAGGCGTGAGGCGCATGAGGCGCGCGCCGCTGTCTCGCCCATCGTGACCAGCCGCCCCGGTGGCGGCTCGCCAGGTCAGGAGCAATTCGACCAGGATCGGCGCGACCAGCAAGACGCCGAAGGGGCGTGTCAGCGCGGCCAGCGCGGCGCACAGGCCCGCCGCGAGCCAGCGGTGGCGGCGCAGCGCGACGAAGCAGGCCGCGCTGAATAACAGAAAGAGTGACTCCGTATAGGGCGCGATCAGGAAAAACGCGGTGGGGAACGCCACCAGATAGACGAGGGCGCGCACAGCCACCGCGCGGCCCAGCTCGCGTTCGACCAGCGCCCGCAGCAGCCCCAGCGCGAAGAACGCCGCCACGTTGGCGATGATGAAGCCCGCCAGAAAGGGGTCGCCGCCCACGGCTGGCGCCAGCAGATGCTCCAGGCCCGGCAGCATCGGATAAAAGGCAGACTGCCACTGATGCTGATAGCCTGACTGCGCGATGCCGGCATAGATGGCGCTATCCCACCGATACCAGCCGGTGAGGAGCTGGCCGGGCAGGTCGCCTGAGCCGACCATCCGAGCGCCCAGGAAGGCGATGGCCAGCAGGCCGATCCGCTGCGCGAGCCAGATGAGGGCGGCGTCGCGCCAGACGTCGCGGTCAAGCAGGTGTGGACCGTCAGGCGCCTGTCCGCTGGCGGGAGCATCCGTGGTCGCCGCAGTGGCCGATCGCGCGCTGTTCGCGCTGAGGAGGTATCGCACAGGCGCTCCCGCTGCATGGATCCGCTCGCATGGATTCGTCACATCCACCGGCCACACCGAGGGCATGA
>JAICVT010000082.1 GCA_025935235.1 Ktedonobacterales bacterium
TAGCGCTTCTTCGAGATCATCCAGTCTTCCATGTTGCGCAGCCAGTCCATCTCGCGGTCCAGGCCAAAGCCGGGGATCCAGCGGATGTCGGGCGTGAAGCGCATCATGCGCTCGCGCAGGTCGCGCATCGAGATGAACCACTCATCTACCAGACGGAAGATCAGCTCCGTGCCGCAGCGCCAGCAGTGCGGGTAGACGTGCTGGTACGACTCAGTCTGGTAGAAGTAACCCTTCTGGCGCAGGTTCTCGAAGATCGGGCGCGCGACCTCCTTCACAGCCATGCCGCTCAGCCAGTCGTAGCCCTCCACATAGACGCCGCTCTCATCCACCGGCGCCAGCGCGGGCAGATGCTCCGCCTTGCCCAGCGCGAAGTCTTCGCGACCACAGCCCGGCGCGATGTGCACCACGCCGGTGCCTTCGTCGGCGGTCACGTCGTCCCAGGCGATGATGTGGTGGCGCACGTTGCGCACGGCCTCGGCCTGCCAGGCGGGCAGCTCGTCGAAGGGGCCGGTGTAGGCCCAGCCGAGCAGATGCGAGCCAGGCACGCGCTCCACCACCTTGGCCTCGCCGTGCTCGTGGCCGCGCAGCTTGGCCAGCTTGGGGACGACATCCTCGGAGAGATAGTAGAACTCGCCGTCCTGCTCGACCTTGGCGTAGGTCAGCTCCGGGTTGACGGCGGCGGCCACGTTGGCGGGCAGCGTCCACGGCGTCGTCGTCCAGATCAGCAGATATTCATGTGGGCGGTCCACCAGCGGGAAGCGCACATAGACGCTGGTGTGCGTCACCTCGCGCCGCCCCTCGTTGATCTCCATATCGGAGATACCCGTGGCGCAGCGCGGACACCACGGCATCACGTCGCGCCCGCGATAGATCCAGCCCGCCTCCCAGCAGCGCTTGAGAAAGCCCCAGATCGTGTAGTTGTTCTCGTCCGACATCGTGTAGTACGAGTCGTCCCAGTCCATCCACTCACCCAGGCGGATGGACTGCGCGGTCTGCACGGCGGAGTAGCGCAGCACGCGCTCCTTGCACTTCTCCACGAAGCGCCCGATGCCGTAGGTCTCGATGTCGCGCTTGGTCTTGAAGCCCAGCTCTTTCTCAACCTCGACCTCGACCCACAGCCCCTGGCAGTCGAAGCCGTTCTGGTAGCGCTGGCGGTAGCCGCGCATCGTATTGAAGCGCTGCCAGAGGTCTTTATAGGCGCGGCCCCAGGCGTGATGGACGCCCATCGGGTTGTTGGCCGTGATCGGGCCATCCACGAAGGAGTAGCGCCGCTCGCTGTGGTCGTTGCGGTGCAGATACTTCTGCAGGATGCCGCGCTCATCCCACCAGCGCTGGGTGGCGTCCTCCAGCAGCGGATAGTCCACGCGGGTGGGCGCCACAACCGGCGCGAAGAGCGCGCCCACGCTGGCTGCGTTGGCCGCCTGCTGCTCTGACGCGCTCGCCTGCTTGCCAGCGGGCTTGCCATTCGCCTTTGTGGAGCGCTTGCCAGCGGTCTTACCTGTCGCCTTGCCGTCCGCCTTGCTGGCGGCTCTGGGCTTGCGGCTGGCTCCGCTGGTGGTCTCAGATGTCTTTGCCATGTGTGGCCTCTATTTCTCGCTGTTGGGATTCGCGTCGTCGGGCGTTGCCTCGACCACCGCGATCTCCATGCGCTTGTTGTTCTTGCCTTTGTTCTCGGTCTTGAGCACGCGCACGCCACCGACCTCGCGAGTGTTGTGGACATGCGTGCCGCCATCGGCCTGCAAATCAACGCCGACGATCTCGACGATGCGTATCTGGTGGATGTCAGGTGGCAGCAGGTTGATCTTCGTGCGAATCAGGTCGGGAATCGTCATCGCCTCGTCGCGCGGCAGCCGGTAGACCTTGATCGGGTGGTCCTCGCGGATGGCCTGGTTGACGCTGGCCTCGATCTCGGCGACCAGCGCGGGCGAGAAGCCCTCCATCGCGAAGTCCATGCGCGCGCGGTCGGGATACATCTGCCCGCCCGTCACCTGCGCGCCATAGTGGCTGAAGATCAGCCCGCAGAGCAGGTGCAGCGCCGTGTGCGTGCGCATCATCTGATAGCGGAAGGGCCAGTCAATCTCCCCGGCGACGCGCTGGCCGACGGCGGGCGGCTCGCCCGCCTCCTCCGCCAGCGCATGCCAGATGATCTCGCCTTCCTTTCGCAGCCCTGCCACCTCCAGTCGCCGCGCGCCCAGCGTCAGCGCGCCGCGGTCGGCCATCTGCCCGCCGCCGCCGGGATAGAACGCCGTGCGATCCAGCGCGAGCGCGCGTCCCTCCACCGCCAGCACAGCGGCCTCGAACTGGCGCAGATAGCTGTCGTCGTGATACAGCGCAACCGTCGCGGGAAGCTGTGTCATCGGAAACCTCCGGGATCCTCCGGGATCCTCTCGTTCGCTGGAAGCGATGGCTGACAAATTGGCTGAAAAGCCGCTCGCTATTAGCGTGTGTTCTGCGGTATGATGCCTCGCAAGCGATGCGCGCGCCCGGCGCGCATCCCAGCCTCCAGCAGCGGCGCTCGTGGGCCAACGCAAGCCGGATGGGAGCCACACGGACCCATAAAAAAACTCCCGCCCTACTTCACCTGTAGGGACGAGAGTTACCCCGTGGTACCACCCTGTTTGACCACACTCCGGCGCCAATCGTCTTGGGATGTACGCTTGACGTTTACGCAAGACGCTGGCAGCGACGGTGATCCGCTCGATGAGACGCGCGATGTTGACGTCTCCCCGCAAGGTAACGGGCGGGTTCCGGCTACGCCTCCAATGCCAGCGTTCAGCAGATCCAGCAGATCCTCAGCGCGCCTCGCGCGTGATGAGATGCTCGAAGAGATGCTCGCGGCGATTCGGGTAGCGGCTCAGGAGTGATCTTCGGCGCGCTCGCGCGATCCGGTCGCACCACACCCGGACTCTCTGCGCGCGCAAGCGTCGCGTACTCGTTCCTTCAGCGCGTTCTCTCTGTTGTTGATAAGGGATCAGGAACATGTGGCAGGCGAGCGACAGCGGCCCGGCGATGCGCGGCGCAAACGAGCGCCCAGCGCGTCGGCGAGGGCGACGCGACCTACTCTCTCGCAGTTTGCCATCTGAGCGCGCGATTGTCAAGCGACACAGCCTGCCTGGCCGCCTGGCCGTGTGGACGCGCACGAGCGCGCCCACCAGCCTGCCCAGCGCAGACGCCACCTGAGAGCTTGCCCAGAGCTCGAGAGAGGAGGGCCACCGATGGCGGACCGAGGCGACAAGACGCCCGCTCGCAAGACGGCCCGAACGCTCCCCCTGACGCATCGCCAGCACAAAGCGACGAAGCGCAATCAGACTGAGATGGGAGCATCCACGCCCGCAGCCGCGCCCCTGGCCGCGTCCCCAAACCAGATCTCCAGGGGCATCACTACTACCACACCGCGCTCCAGACGCGATCAATCGCCGACACGGTCGCGGCGCCGCGCGCTCCCTAAGGCGGCTGTGGCGGTCCCGCCAGTCGCGCCAGTCGCGCCAGTAACACCAGCGACGCCAGCGGCCAGGGCATCCCGGCGCGGCAAGCCCTCGCGCGCCCAGGCGGCGCCCGCGAAGCCCGTGAGGCCACTCAGGCCTGCGAAGCTTACGAAGCCCGCGAAGCTTACGAAGCCCGCGAAGCTTACGAAGCCTGCCAAGGCGGCGAAGGCGGCGCAGCCAGTGCGATCCGCGCGCCCGAAGCTGCGGTCGAAGCCAGTCGTGGCCGAGACGCCCGCCGAGCCGACCTTCGCGGCGGCGCTGCTGGCGCCTGAGGTCGCGGCGGCTGAGATGAGGCCCGTGCTCGCGCCCACCGAGGAGCCAGCTGAGCGCGCGGCGGCTGTCACGGCGGCTGCTGAAACTCCTGCTGCTGAAGCTCCGGTTGTCGAGGCGCCTGAAACGCCCGGCGATGAGCGCGCGCTTGCGCTGGAGTTGGAGGCGGCGTCGCAGGCCACGTCGCAGACGGCGCTAGGAGAGCCAGAGGAACCCGCTCCCGCGCGCAAGATGCCGACGCTAGCCGTGATGGCCGCGCTGGCCCAGCGCGCCGAGCCGCTCCGCGCGACCTACGCTCCGCGCGACGACGTGGCGAATGTGGCAGTGGAGGTGGATACCGCGCCGCGCCTGCGAACTGTCCGCCCGACCACGCCCCTGACCGCGCCACTCGGCGCGGCGGAACTGGACGCGGCGGAGGTGGACGCGGCTGAGCCAGCGGCGAGCGCAGAGCGGCAGGGCGCGGCGACAACCGCTCCGCTGGATCTGTTCGCAAGTGTGCCGACCGCACAGGCTGGCACAGCCGCCGACCTGGATGCTCGCCTCGACCAGCCATCCGCGACGCGCGCTGAGCCAGCCGACCTATCGGCTTTATTGGCGCGGGTTGCGCCGGTCGAGCCGACTGAGCGGCCAGGCGCCGGGGAAGACTCCGCGCACCGGATGTGGTGGCCAGCGGCGCTGCGGCGTCGCGCCGCGCCAGAGACACGCCCCATCGCGGCGATTCCCGCTGACCAGCAGGCGCGCGACCGCGCGCCGCTCGATGGCGTCTCCGAGACGACCGCGCCGAGGATCGCGGCCAGGGTCGCCGCGCGTCGCGCCGCATCGAATGGAGCGCAGCGAGCCGAGCCACGCGTCAGCGGGCAGACGCCCGAAGCTGAAGTGTCAGCCGCGCCGCGCCGCGCCGGGCGAGCGGATGCCCAGGTGGTGGCCCAGAAGCCAGCTCAGCAGCCTGTGCTAACGGGCGAGCAATTCTCGCGCCGCGCGCAGGTGACTGGGGCGCGGCTGCGCGCCCGCGCGATGCGCTCGCCGCGCGTAGTCGTGCTCTCTTGGGCGGCAGGCGGGCATGTGGCGGTGGCGTGCGTGGCGGCGCTGATCGCCGTCATCGCGGCGCTGCGCAGCTCGGCTGGCCCTAACGCGCTGGCGACCTTCAACTGGGCGCTGGCGCTGGCGCTGATCGCTGGTCTCGGAGCGGCGGCGGGCTATGCCTGCGCGCAGACCCGGCGCCCGCAGTTGGCGACGCTGGCGCTGATCCTCTCGCAGCTCGGCGCGCTGGCGTGGGCGCTGGCGCTGCTGGGGCCGCGCGCGGCTCTGCTGCTGCTGGCTCCGGCCAGCGCGGCGCTGGCGCTGCGTGGCGCCGGACGCCTCGGCGCGATCGGCGCAGCGCTCGGCTGGCTGGCGCTCTTCATCGCCGCTGTGGCGCTGAATCTGGGCGGGCAGTTGATGCCCGCGCTGTCGCTGGACGGCGGGGCCACCGCGCTGGTGGATGTGGCGCTGGCGCTGGTAGGGCTGTGGCTGGCGGTCAGCATCCTCAACAGCCTCTACCAGAGCCGCCTGAACGTGGTGGCGCGCGCCCGCGCGGTGGAGCATGCCGCCCTGCACACCGAGGCGCAGCTCGACCATCTGCGCACGCAGACCGACGACGACGCCGAGGCGCTGCGCCGCGCGCTGCGTCTGGCGCTGCGCGGCGAGCAGCCAGAGCGTGTCTATGCGCGCGGCTCGCTGAGCGTGGTCGCCGAGGAGATTAACACGGTGGTCGAGCGGCTGGTGGACCTGGGCCTCGACCGGGTCGAGCGCAAGCGGCTGGAATCGGCGACGCGGCGGCTGACCCGCGTGATCGAACGCGCCTGGCTGGGGCTGCCGTGGTCGTGGCCCGACGCCACTGGTACCCTGCTCGACGACCTGCTGGCGCTGCTGCGCATGCCGCCGCCAGCCGATACGCCTGATCTGCTCGACGACACCACGCCGACCGGGCAGGTGGTGGCGCCGCATCTCTTCCGCAACTGGCAGGCGCCTGAGCCTGTCCCCACGGATCTCTCTGCGCAACGCACGCAGCCAGGCGTGCCAGGCGTGCCGGATGCGCCCAGCGCGCCAGGATATCCGAGTCTGCCCAGTCTGCCCAGCTTTCCAAGCTATCCGAGCCATCCGAGCTATTCAAGCTTGCCCAGCCTGTGGCCGAGCGATCCGGGGCTGGAGCTGCTCGACCCGCTGGAACTGCCACCCGCGCCGCGCTGGCGTCAGATGGACGGCGCCGATCGAGCGGAGCCAGCGGCGGAGCTAGCGGCGGAACGAGCGGACATGCTGGCTGATCCCGCCGATCAGCAGGGCGCGCCGGACCGCTGAGTGGCGGCGGCGTGGCCCGACGCCACGGCGCCCATGCCGAAGCTCGCGAGCGATGAGACGCGCGTGAGAGATTTCTCACGAACCAGCCACAGAACGCGGAAATACTGACCGCGTTCTGTGGCTATCTCTTTCCTCTACCGTGTGGCGGATGTATACATCATTTAGCGGTGTGCGCCTGGTCTGGCAGGGTCTGGCATGGCCTGCCTTATGCGACGAGGGGGGCACGGCGCACGGGCGGGCGTCATTCCGCTGGCCCAGGCCACCCCACGCCGCGAGCCACGCGCCATGCCGTGAGATTCGCTATCCGGCATCCCATCAGAGGGTCTTGAGAGGATCTGCCTGCTATGTCGTCATCACTTCCGCCCGATCCGCGCTTCGATAGCCCCACCGAACCTGAGACGCCCGCCGCTGATGGGCAGGCGAGCCAGGCCCGTCCGTCATCCTACGGTGGGTCTCAGAGCGCGCCGCCATATCAGCCGCCATACCAGCCGCCGTATCAGTCCTATCAGGCCAATCAACCCGCGCCGAGCTATCCACCGCCGCAGCCGCCCAACCGGCGGTCGCGGCTGGCGCCGGGGATGGTGGCGCTGGCCGTGATCGTGGCAGTGGTGCTGATCGTGGTTGGCCTGGGGATCGGGCTGGCGCTCAGCCGCGGTGGCTCCTCCTCGCCGGCCGCGGCCGATGCGCAGCCTGCCGCGACCGTGCCCATCGCGCCCGCCGCCGCCGACTTGCAGCAGCAGATCGTGGATGTCATCCGCACGGTGCAGCCGTCGGTAGTGCAGGTGCAATCTACGGGCGCGCAGGGCGGCGGCATCGGCTCAGGCGAGATTGTCTCTGGCGATGGCTATATCGTGACGAATGACCATGTCGTCGCGGGCTTCTCGCAGTTCTCCGTGCTACTCTCCAACGGCAAGACCTACCCGGCGCAACTCAAGGGAGAGGATCCGCAGGATGACCTAGCCCTGCTGAAGATCTCGCCCAGTTCCACGCTCCAGCCGATCGCGTTTGGCGATTCCGCCAAGGCGCAGGTAGGGCAGTTTGTGGTGGCGCTGGGCAGCCCACTCGGCCTGCAACAGTCGGCCACCTTTGGCATCGTCAGCGCGCTCAACCGCTCGGCCAGCGAGGGGCCTGGCGGCCCGGCGCAGGAGCTGACCGGGCTGATCCAGACCAGCGCGCCGATCAATCCGGGCAACAGCGGCGGGGCGCTGGTCAACCTCAGCGGCCAGTTGATCGGCGTGCCGACGCTGGGTGCGGTGGACCCCAACAGCGGCGGGACGGCGCCAGGCATCGGCTTCGCCATCCCCTCGAACCGCGTGCAGTTCGTCATGCAGCAGTTGATCCAGAATGGGCATCTGGTCAACTCTGGTCAGGGCTTTCTGGGTGTCTCAGGCGCGGATGTGACGCCGCAGTTGGCCGCCACCTACGGCCTGAGCGCGCAATCGGGTGTGCTGGTGGTCGGCTTCGCCAACTCCGCCAGCGGTTCTAGCCCCGCCCAGCAGGCTGGCATCCAGCTGCAAGACATTATCACGGCGGTGGATGGTCAGGCGGTGAGCAACAGCAATGATCTGGCAGCCGCGCTGCAAACCAAGTCGCCCGGCACGCAGGTGAAGATCACGCTGCTGCGTGGAACCAGCCATCAAACCGTCACCGTCACGCTCGGCGAGCGCCCCACCAACGCCGGGTAGCGTCGCCTGCCCGCTCTGTCGGCTGTGAACCGCGCATGTGCTATACTTCCCGAAACGTAGGACTGCCCGATGACGCGCAGCCGCGGCCCAGCGTGGCGCGGAGTGAAGCGAGGGATAGATTCGCATGCCTACACGTATCATTCTCGCCGAGGACGACTCGGTGATCCGCATGGATCTGCGCGAAGAGCTACAACGCCAGGGCTATCTCGTCGTCGGCGATGTCGGCGATGGACAGAGCGCCATCAACCTGGCGCGCGAGCTGCGCCCCGACCTCGTCATCATGGACATCCGCATGCCGGAGCTGGATGGCATCGAGGCGGCGCGTGCGCTGACCAGCGAGCGGCTCGCCCCCGTCGTGCTGCTGACCGCCTTCAGTGATGATGAGCTGATCGAGCGCGCCCGCGAGGCTGGCGTGGTCAACTACATCACCAAGCCCTTGCGCCAGAGCGACCTCAAGCCGGCCATCGAGATCGCGCTGGCGCGCTTCCAGGAGTTCCGCGAGATCGAATCGCAGGTCAAGACCCTGGAAGATCAGCTCGCCACGCGCAAGGTGGTCGAAAAGGCCAAGGGCGTGCTGATGGAGAAATACAAGCTCACCGAGCAGGAAGCCTTCCGACGCATCCAGAAGCTCAGCATGAACAACCGCAAGTCCATGCGCGAGGTCGCCGAGGCTATTCTGCTGGCTGAGGAAGTCAACCAGAACCAGTAACCGCCAGCAACCATCGGAGAGCGTGACCAGCGGCAAGGCGAGCGCTTCGGCTATCGCGCATCGCTGGCCGCTCCAATCCGGGCCATGCTGGCAAGTTGTGACAGGTCCTCCGCTATGCAGCCCGCCCATCAACCCTCCGAATCCCCAGAAACGCCTGAGTTCCAGGAATCCGCTGGCGCCGCCGTCGTCGGTGTGCGCTTCCGGCCGACCGGGCGCATCTACTACTATGATCCCGCTGGCTTCAACCTCAAGCCTGGGCTGTGGGTGATCGTCGAGACGGCCAAAGGGATCGAATGTGGCCGCGTGGTCATCGCGCCGAAGCAGGTCGAGGCGGTCGAGCTGGGCAGCGAGCCACTCAAGCCGGTGCAGCGCCTCGCCACGGAGGATGACTTACGTCAGATGCTGACGTACAAGGCCAAAGAGAAGGCCGCCCTGCATCGCTGCGCCGAGCGGGTGGACCTGCACGAGCTGCCGATGAAGCTGGTCGAGTCGGAATACACCTTCGATGGTAGCCGCCTGACCTTCTACTTTGTCGCCGAGGAGCGCGTGGACTTCCGCGCGCTGGTGCGCGACCTGGCCGCGCAGTTCCACACGCGCATCGAGCTGCGCCAGATCGGCGCGCGCGACCACGCCAAGCTGCTGGGCGGTGTGGGCATGTGCGGCAAGACGCTCTGCTGCAGCTCGTGGCTGACCGAGTTCAACGTCGTCTCGATCCGCATGGCCAAAGAGCAGGGGCTGCCGCTCAACACCAACAAGATCTCGGGCCTGTGTGGGCGGCTGATGTGCTGCCTGGCCTATGAAAACGACGACTACATCGCCGCCAAGGCCGAAATGCCCGACTACAACGAGATCGTGCATACGCCGAGCGGGCCGGGGCGTGTGGTGGGCGTGAATGTGCCGCGCGAATCGGTGGAGGTGATGCTGCAGAGCGGCGTCACCATTACCGTGCCGCTGCGCGAGGTGGAGGGTTACGAGAAGCCCGCGCCCACCCCGCAGCGTCCCGGCTCCGGCGGCTGCGGCAAGCCCAACTGCCGTCATCGCCAGCATGATCGCCAGCCCGCCCCCGCGTCGTCTACCTCCGCGCCATCGCACGATGCCCTGAACTGAGGCGCCTCATGCTGGGCGACGCGACGCGAGAGCGTATTTATCGCTGGGCGGTAGCAAAGTTCGACCTCACCGACGACGAAATCGACGACGAAATCGCCGACGGGGTACGATTCTATTTCAAGTCTCACGGCCCGACCCTGGCTGACTATCACGGCGTCTACGTCTGGCGGATGGAGCCGGTGACGATCATCTCGACGCCATCCGACTTCAAAACTGGGATCATCATCACCTTGATCCATGCCTACAACCAGCCGGGAGGCGTAATCCACGCGCTCGATTTGCACGATCCGTTCGATGCGCTCGTCGAGCCTGAATTCTGGCGCGCGGCGATGGGTGAGCGGCTGGAGCGCGTCGTCGGGCCATCCTACCAGGGCTTTGTGGACGCCGCCGCGTTCCAGCCCGCTGATAGCCAGGGCGCGCGAGCGCTCACGCCGGACGACCAGCCCGCGCTCCAACGCTTCGTCGCCGCCTGCCCGCCCGACGCCTGGAAGGATAGCGCCATCGCCCTCGATCACGATCCCATCTTCGGGCTGGAGCGCGACGGCGACCTGATCGCGCTGGCCAGCGCGCCACTCGATGGCATAGCGGATGGGTCGGCGGATGAGGGTGTGCGCTCGGTAGGCGTCGTCACGCTGCCCGCCTGGCGCGGCAAGGGCGCGGGGCTGACGGTTGTCTCGGCGCTGACGGCGCGTTGCCTGGCGTCTGGCGCGCTCCTCCACTACCAGACCCTGCGCGCTAACCTGCCCTCCGCCGCCATCGCCCGCCGCCTCGGCTACGAGGAGGTGGCGACTGCGCTGGCCATCCGCCTGCGGTGAGGGCGGAGTCGGGGAACCTCACCCCCAACCCCCTCTCCCACACGGCGAGGGGTTGGGGGGTGAGGTTGGCCTGTCGTTTGCTTCATAGCAGGCCATGAAGGACTTCCGCTCCCTTGCCCAATCGCTGCTATCATCGCTGCTATCATCGCCGCTCGCTCCGCTCAGCCCAACGACGCCAGGATCGCGTCAGGGACTGCGTCACGGGTCGGCTGATCCCGCGCTGGCGACGCCCAACCGGCTCGCGATGGCGCGTCAGACGCCGCGCCAGCCCATCAGCGGACCCGCCCGCGCGGATGGTCCGCTCGTCTACGGGCCACATGCGCGGCGTGGACCGACCAGCGCGTCTAGCGCCCCGCCTGGAACAAGCGTCAGGGGTGGACCGCGGCTTGGCATTCGCACGCTGGCGCGTGGCTGGATGCGCGCGCTGACGCCGGATGCGTGGGCGGCGGTGCATGACGCGCCGCATCCGACCGTCGCGCGCATCGTGCGCTGGGCGCCGATCGTCACGCCAGCCGTGGTGGGCAGTCTGCTGCTGACCCTGGCGCTGCTGCTGGTAGCGCGGGCGGGCTATCCGCCCTATGCGCCACTGACGCCTTCTCTGGTCATCCCCGCGCTGCTGTTGACCTATCTGGTGTGGGGCGCGCTGCAAGGGCTGGCGCTCTACTTCGCGCCCAACGGGGTGGTCTGGAGCCTGGCGTTCTTCGGCATGCCGCCGCTGCTGCTGGTAGCGCTATTCAGCGTGGCGTTTGGCTGGCCGGGCGGCCTCTTCACGCTGGCGGCGCTGGCGGCGGCATGGCTGCTCTATAGCGGCGGGCGTCGCTCGCAGACGCCCGCTGGCGCGGTGGAGGTGGCGCTGCTGTTCGGCGAGTGGTATCGCACGCTGCCGCACGGCTATAACGTGCTGCTGCCGGGCGAGCGCGTGATTGTGGCGCTGCGGGTCACGCCGCGCTCCTTCACCACCGCGCTACAGCAGGTCAGCCTGGGACCAGACCGCATCGCGCAGGCCCGCGCCACCGTCGCGTATGTGGTGCAGGCGCGCGACGCCTGGCGCACGGCCAGCGTGCGCGCCACCTGGGAGGCCGAGCTGCGCCAGCGCATCAGCGCCTCGGTTCGCGAGAGCCTCGGCGAGTGGCGTGTGACGCCCGAGGGCGACCTGGCGGCGCATGGCTCCATCGCCCAGCGCGCACTGGATGATACCCGCGCCTGGGCGCGCAGCGTGGGAGTGCGCATCCTCTCAGTGCGCGCGCACGACATCGCGGTTGGGTCGCCGCGGCGCCTGGCTAGCGCGTCACAGCCCGCGCCCGCCTCGTCCACAGCGCCCGCATCAGCCCAATCAGCCCAATCAGCCGCGCCGTCCGTGCGCCCCACGCCGCGCATCGCTCGCACAGGCGCTCCGGCGTGGGCGCCAACGCCGGCTGGCGCGTCAGTCGCCCAGCCAGACATAGAGCCAGATTCAGAGCCAGACGCAGGACCGGCCGTGGCGCGCGCCCTGCCACTGATGCGGACGCCCGCGTCGTTAAGCGCGGAGCCGCCATCACCCGCCGCGCTGGAGGATCTGTATGAGGCGGTGCGGAACCGCAAGATCACCGATTCGCAGGTCATCCGCGAGATCGCCAGCCACTTCGTGGCGCTTGCCAGCTCGCCGCCCAGCGTGACCGCCACGCTGCCCTTCGATCCCGCCGCCGCCGCGCGCCTGCTGGAGGAATACGCCGCCGCGCTCGATGCCGCGCAGGGCGTCCGCCGCCCCGCGCGCCGGGTCGCGCGCTCGTACTGAGTGCGCCCTAGTGCAGCGCCATCTCATAGCGGATTTCCTGGCCACCAGTCGGCGTCATGCCCGCGCGCGTAGAGGCGCACGGCGCCAGAGGCGTTCCGCGCATCCACGCTGAGGCCGCAGCGCGTGACGCCGCGCGCGTAGAACACGCCGAAGCTGTGGTGGAGCATTGCCAGCCCCAGGCCGCGCTTGCGCCAGGCGGGATGCACGCCGACATCTTCGAGCCAGCCGATGCGCCCCTCGTCGTCGCTATCCTCGCGGCTGATGACCACACCTGCCAGCGCCGCGCCGTCCGCTGTCCCGGCGGCCAGCGTCCATAGCGTGGGGTCCATCTGCTGTGGAGCGAACGTCTCGCGCTGCCACTCGTCATATGAGGAATCGTGGCTGTAGACGCCCGCGAAGGCCGCCGCGATCAGATCGTAGACTGCGCGCTCATCGGCTCCCGCCACGAAGCGGCGCGGCGACATGCCCGCTGGCCAGATCGGCGCGGGCGGCGGCGCCTGCAAGCGCGTCTCCATGCGCAGGTAGCGCTGCGCCAGGCGGAATCCCGCGTAGGTCAGCGTCTCCTCGGCCAGCGGGTCGGGGCCATCTACCCACGAGTTGAGCGCGGCGGCGACATCCGCTGGCAGCGCGCTTGCCTGCTGGCGGGCCAGCGGCTCGGCCCAGCGCAGCAGCGCGACATCCAGGCCCAGCGGTTCACAGCCTGGCGCGATGCGCGGCGAGGCAACGAAATAGCCCGAAGCCTCGTCGGGCCGCCAGAGCGTGCAATAGCCGACAATCTGGCCATCAGACGCCACGATCACCCGCGCGTCGCGCTCGACGACGAAGCCTGGCGTCTCCCAGACCGAGACGATCCAGGCGCGGGCGGCGGGCGGCAGCCACTGCGCCTTGCCAGCGCGGGCCGCGCCGTGGGCGACCAGCAGCGCCGCCAGCGTGTCGAGGTCGGCGGGTGTGGGCGCATGCATCGTGCAGCCAGCGGGCAGGTCGGCGGCGGGCATGGGAGATCTCCTTCTTGGCGCGGAACCTCTCCCCCTGCCCCCTCCCCTTCAGGGAGGGGAACTCGCGGCAGGGTTGGCGGCGCGAGGCGGGA
>JAICVT010000544.1 GCA_025935235.1 Ktedonobacterales bacterium
CCGCTGCCCGGCGAAGATCCCAATGATCCCGAGGCGCTCGACCACGTCAGCCTGCCCGCCCACCAACTCCCGCTGAGCGCTGGCCGCTGCCTGCGCCTGCTGGCCGAGCGCCACCGCGAGCAGATCGCGCTCAACAACATTGCCGTCTTCGAGCAGCCGCAGGTGGAGATGGGCAAGCTCGCGGGGTGGTAACGCGCCAGCGCGCGGCGGTACGATATGGCGCAGGAGTCACTGTTCCTCACCTGCCCTGGAGGCTTCGCGCCCATGAACTCCGCACTGCCCGATCCCTCGACCCCGTTCGGCGCGCGCGTCGCCGAACGATTGCAAACCGAGCGCATCATCTGGCTCATCACCGTCGGCGCCAATGGCGTCCCGCAGCCCAATCCCGTCTGGTTCTGGTGGGATGGCGACAGCTTCCTCACCTACAGCCTGCCGCACGCCGCGCGCATCGCGCACATCCGGCGCAATCCACGTGTCTCGCTGCATTTCAATAGCGACGGCGACGGCAACGACGTCATCGTCTTCTCGGGCGTCGCCACCGAGCTGCCCGACGCGCCCAGCGCCGATCAGCAGCCGGAGTATCTGGCGCGCTATCGCGATTCCATAGACGCCAACTTTGGCGGGCCAAAAGGATTCGCGGGCGACTATTCGCTGGCGCTGCGTGTCACACCGGACAAAGTGCGCGGCTTCCTGAGTTGAGCGCCGCGACCGCGACTGGCCCTGATACGCGTGACACGCGTGACGCGCTTGACCGCACACCCGCACAGCCTCTATACTCAGCTCGTATGCTTGAGGACGAGTCGCGGCTGACGCCCGCGTAACCAGAGAAGGGGGCGCCAATGGGCGCATTCGAGATAGCAGTCATGGGCGGCGACGGCATTGGCCCAGAGGTGACCGCCGAGGCGGTGCGCGCCCTGCGGGCGGTGGGCAAGCGCTTTGGCCACACCTTCACCCTGCACGAGCGGCATGTCGGGCAGGCGGCGGTGGATGTCGAGGGGGCAGCCATCAGCGAGGAGACGATGGCGCTCTGCCAGCGCATGGACGCCGTGCTCTTCGGCGCCGTCGGCGGGACCGGGGTCGGCGACCCGCACTCCAGGACCGAGCCGATGTACTCGCTCTTTCGCCTGCGCAAAGACCTGGAGCTATTCGCGAATGTGCGCCCGGTGCGCCCGCTGCCCGCGCTGCTCGGCTCTTCCACCCTCAAGCGCGCCACGCTGCGCGGCGTTGATCTGCTGGTGGTGCGCGAGCTGACTGGCGGCCTCTACTACGGCCAGCCGAGCGAGATCCGCGAGGAGCCGACAGGGCTATCGGCAGTGGATACGATGGCCTACACGGAAGGCGAGATCGAGCGCATCGTTCGCTATGCGTTCGAGCTGGCGCGCGACCGGAGGAAACAACTGACCTCGGTGGATAAGGCCAACGTGCTGAGCTGCTCGCGGCTGTGGCGGCGCGTGGCGGATCGCGTCCACGCCGATTATCCCGATGTGACGCTGCGCCACATGCTGGTGGACGCCTGCTCGATGGCGCTGATCCGCAATCCGCGCGAGTTCGATGTGGTCGTGACCGAGAACATGTTCGGTGACATCCTGACCGATGAGGCCTCGATGCTGACGGGCTCACTCGGCATGCTGCCCTCAGCGAGCCTGGGCGCGCGGCGCACGCGGCATGGTCAGTTCGGCCTCTTCGAGCCAATCCACGGCTCTGCGCCTGACATCGCGGGGCAGGGCAAAGCCAACCCGCTAGCCGCTATCTTGACCACGGCGCTGCTGCTGCGCTATTCACTTGGCCTGAAGCGCGCCGCCTCAACGGTGGAGCGCGCGGTGCGGCAGGTGGTGGCCGCCGGACGCCGCACCGCCGACATCGCTTCGCCCGGCGAGACCGCCATCTCAACGCGCGCGATGGGTGACGCCGTGGTGGCCAGCATCCTGAGCGAGTAGGAGAGTTTCAACATGGCAGGGCTGACGCTCACGCTCGCGCCCGAGCGGTTCGCCGTGTGTCGCCTTGCGCCCGGCGCGCCGATTCCGCCGCTGCCACTGGGGCGCTCGTTGCTGGCGCTGACGCTGACGCCCGACGAACTGTCGCTGGTCATCCCAGAGCCGGACGCGCCAGAACGCGCGACAGTCGAGACGGGCTGGCGCGCGCTCAAGGTCGCTGGCCCGCTCGATTTCGGACTGAC
>JAICVT010000268.1 GCA_025935235.1 Ktedonobacterales bacterium
GCAGCCAGCGGGCAGGTCGGCGGCGGGCATGGGAGATCTCCTTCTTGGCGCGGAACCTCTCCCCCTGCCCCCTCCCCTTCAGGGAGGGGAACTCGCGGCAGGGTTGGCGGCGCGAGGCGAGATGCTACTCTGGCGTCGTTGGAGGCGGGGCCAGCACGAGGCGCGCGAGCAGCTCTTCCAGCGCGGCGGCAGGATCAGAGCAGAGGCCAGAGTGCGCGGGCGACGGCTGGATGATCGTGCTGCTGGGGGCGGTCAGCCAGTGGAAGCGCTCGGCCTGCGAGAGTCGCGCGATGGGACCAGCCGTCGGGTCGCCCTCGCAGATTCGCCGCAGGCCATCGAGCTGCTGGCGCACCAACTCCAGATCGAGTGGCGGCCAGAACGCCTGCAGCCGCGCCTCATCCACCGCCAGCCGCATGCCCAGGAAGCGGCGCTGGCGGCAGATCAGCACGATGCCGACATTCAGGCATTCGCCACGCTCATCCAGCGGCACGACCCGCAGGATGGCGTAATCATACGAGCTGCGCGCGGGCATGCTCTGCCTCCTCGACGAACACGCTCGACGCATCGCGCCGGGTCAGCAGATAGTCCACATAGGCGGCGCGATGCTGCTCGACGCTGGCGAATTGCGGCTCATCGCCCAGCCAGGCGTCGGGGATCAGCGCGGCGATCCCTTCGAGCGTCTGGCGGGTCAGCAGGGGGCGCAGCCGCTCATCGGCCGCATTCAGGCGAGTCGCCAGCGGCAGTAGCGCGTGCTCGCCGATCGGCTTAAATGGCGAGCGAGCGCGCTCCAGATAGTCGGCCCAGGTGTGATGGAAATAGAGCGTGGCGCCGTGGTCAATCAGCCAGAGCCGACGCGCCCAGATCAGCATGTTGGTATTGCGCGGCGTGCGATCAATGTTGGTGACGTAGGCGTCGAACCAGACAATCGCCGAGGCGAGGTCGGCGTCAATCGGAAAGGGCGCCGCGACATTGTAGGGCAGCGCGCCGGGCAGGTAGTCCATTCCCAGATTCTGGCCCGGACTGGCCAGCAGCAGATCGCGCACCTCGAAGTCTGGCTCGTTGCGCCCTAGCGCGGGGTCCAGCTCGACAAAGACCAGTTCCGGCACGGGCAGCCCCAGCGCGCGGCCAATCTCGCCCGCCACCAGCTCGGCGATCAGCGCGCGCGGCCCCTGCCCGGCGCCGCGAAACTTGAGCACGTACAGCCCGTCGTCATCCGCTTCCACCAGTCCCGGCAGCGAGCCGCCCTCGCGCAGCGGAGTGACATAGCGCGTAGCGAGCACCGAGCGAATCATGCGATCTCCTACCACTGCGAGCGCCTGCGCGCACTATAGCACGCGCCTACCTCGCCGACGGAACCGGGATGAACGCCGAAAAGAGCGCGCGATGGCCGCCGCTCTGGCCCGTCAACCAGAGATAGGCGCCATAGGACTGCTCATAGGCGCTGCCGACTGGCCCGGCGCTCCAAGTGAAGCCGACGAGTTGTGCATTGGGCGGCGCCTCCAGCCCCAGCCGCCACTCGTTCGCCTGCGGATCCCACGCCCACAGCCATAGATCGCGCGGTTCCTGCCGCTCGGTCACCTGTTTGTGTGGATCCACCCCCAACGTCAGCAAGACATTGGCGGGCGCGACGCCGAGGATGGACGCGACGCCCATGCGGTGGTCGTCGGCGGTGGCCCCGCTGACGGGCAGAGGCGGCAGCTCGCTCCAGACCTGCGCGCCGCTCGCCAGTCGCTGGATGGCCTCCGGCACGCTGTCGGGAACCCACGGCGGCGTGACATGGCCGTCGGTGTAGATCGGCGCGTAGAGACCGCCCCAGTCGCCCGCACTGGCCAGGCGTGGCTCCAGTGAGGCGGCCAGCGCCGACGCTGGCGGCTCGCGCGAGACAGTGGCCCAGGTCGCGCCGCTATCGAGCGAGCGCACGACTTGTCGCAGGATGTTGAGCCGACCACGGCGCGGCCAGTAGTAGACCTGCGCCAGCAGCGCGCCGCCGGAGCCGAACGCCGTCAGCGCGGGCGCTAGATAGGCTCCGCGTGTAGGCAGCCCGCCATCCGCCTGCTGCCAGGTCGCGCCGCCATCCGCGCTGCGCATCAGGCTGGAGGTCGGCTCCGAGTACGCGCCATCGGTCCACCAGGCAAAAACCCAGCGCGCCGAGGTCCAGGCGTCGCCTTGGCACGCGCCCGCGCCAGTCGCCGCCGAGGGCAGCGCCACAGGCGCCCATTGATAGCCTGCGGAGGCGCTCAGATAGACCGCCATGCGCTGGCAGCCCGCCTGCGTGGGATCGGGCGTGCGCGCCACCAGCAGCAGATGCGTGCTGGCATCCAGCGCGGCCTTGATCTGGCACGACTGCGCGGGATCCTGCGTCACCCGCGTGGCCAGCCACGTCGCGCCCAGGTCATCGCTGCGCCAGAGCGTGATGCCATCGCGATTGATCTGGCAGGCCAGCGCCGTCTGCGGGTCGGCGGGATCAGCAGCGTAGGTCAGCGCATCGGGCGCCACACCAGGCGGCGGCCTGACCGTGCGCCAGGCGGTCATCTCGAGCTTGGGGGCCAGCGTGCCAGAGCGCAGCGCGAAGCTGAGCCGTTGCCAGCCCGCCACCATCAGCGACGGCCCGCCCAGCAGCGCGAAGAGTGTAGCCGCCAGCAGCGCGACGATCAGCCCGCCGCGCAGCAGTCGCTGCCGCGGATTGAGCCACCGCTCCCACAGCGCGCGCGCCGCCTCGGCGCCCACCCGCCGCGCGGCGCTACGCGACCGCTGTCGCCTGGCCTCCTCCAGCGATTCGACGACCAGACCTTCGTCGTCTGATTCAGCGCCAGAGCCGCCATCTTCGGTCATGCTGGCTGATCTCCCCGCTGCGCTGTCGCCCTGATGCCTGGGAGTGTATCACTGCATCGCATGAGCCGTTGCGCTTGAGCGCACAGGCGCGCCTCACTCGCCGCCATTCGCGCCATTCGCGCCATTCGCGCCATTGGAGACGGCGGGGAGATTGGGGTCGGCGCCTCGCGCGCCGGTTGGCTGGAGCGGCGCGCGCAGGATGGCGCGATCAATCACGCGGTCGGCGCGCAGTTCTTGCGAGGGTGAGGCGGCGAAGGCGGTTGGTCGGCTGGAGCGGCTCACGCGCGCAGCGGGTCGGCTCGCTGGCTGCCCCGCCGCCGATGGCGCAGGCGCGACCGGGCCGATCACATGCGGCGCAGGCTCCTGGAAATCAGGCGCGATGGATGCCCCGAAGAGCGCAGTCTCGGCGACGCTGGTGAGCGCCGAGTGCTGCTCGGGCGAGGGTGAATCCGCACGGCGCAGGATCTCTTCGACCTCCGCGCCATCCAGCTCCTCGCGCTCGGCCAGCGCTTCGGCCAGCGCGATCACCTCGGCGCGATGATGCTCCAGCAGCGTGCGCGCCGCGTCATACGCCTGGCGCAGCAGCCGCTCCGCCTGCTCGCGCGTGGCGGGATCGGCGGCCAGCCGCTCGATGGGCAGCGCCGCGGGCAGCGCGACCAATGAGTCGCCCATGCTCCAGCACGCCACCGAGCGCAGCGCCAGCGCGCTCGCCGCCGCCAGATCGTCCGCCGCGCTCACCAGCCACGCTTGCAAAAAGACCTCCTGCGCCGCGCGACTCGCCAGCGCCACCTGCATCGCGGCGAAGACCTCTTCCACGGTGCGTGGCGCGGCGGCGCCCAGACCCAGCGCCCCGGCTGCCCCCCGGCGCGACGCGCGTGGTAGACGTATGGCGACCCGCCCCACAGGCGCGTCAGGCGCCAGCGCGACCTGCGCCACGACATGGCCCGCCTCGGAATACGCCAGCCGCCGCTTCTCCACTGTCGAGAGCTGCGCGCGGGCATCGCTGCGTGACCCGGCGGCGCGACCGAGGAGCGCCAGACGCGATCCCAGCTCGCCCGACGCCGCGCCAGATTGTCGCTCTAGCGCCCACAGCAATACCCACAGCAGCGCGGCCAGCGCCACGAGCGCGATGACCACGGCCACGATCACCTGCGCGACAAACTCCAGCGCGGCGGGCGCGTGCGCCACCAGATACCAGATCACGAGCGCCAGCGCCAGCGCGCCCGCAATCACGCCCAGCGTCAGCCGCCAGCGCTCCCTGAGATCCGTGGTCAATCGTCCGAGCGCGCGAGCCGCCTGCCCGCCTGCTTCCGCCGAGCGTTCGAGCGTGGTGCGGGCGGCGCGTTGAACGCGCTCGGCGGCGACGCGTGCTGTCTCGTTCGCGTGCGGCGGTGTCTGGGTGGACATGATCCTTCTCCTCCCACAGCCCCGCGCGAGGCGGCTGCTTGTGAACGCTTGCGAATGCGCAGGTCGTGTGTCTCGCCAGCAAGATGCGCGCCTGACCAGCGGCGCGCGGTGAAATGGCGCAACTGGATCGGCGGGATCGGCGATGTTGGTGTGGTCATGGACAATCCGCGATGAGGCGCGCGAAGGGCCAGCGCCGCACGCGCGATGAGAGGCGCGGATCGTCCATACGGTACAGACGTATGGACAGTGGGGTCCGCTTCAGCGCCATCTATGCTCATGCCGCGCTCATGCCGCGCTCATGCCGCGCTCATGCCGCGCTCATGCCGCGCTCTCCGCGAGCCTGCCAGGGCGCGCGTTCAGACCGCATCAAGTCGCAGGGTATGGAGTAGGGAGCGAGGATAAGGAATCCAGACACAGAGCAGCGCGCCCCACTGCGGGACGCGCTGCGTGTTGATGGTGAGCGTTGAAGAGCGGCGAGTTAGCTGATGGTCGCCTTCGCGCCAGCCTCTTCGAGCTTGGCCTTGGCCGCGTTGGCCTCGTCCTTCGCAACGCCCTCCTTGATGGCCTTGGGCGCCGCCTCGACCACGTCCTTGGCCTCCTTCAGGCCCAGGCCGGTCAGCTCGCGCACCGCCTTGATGACGTTGATCTTGTTCGGGCCGACCTCAGCCAGCGTCACCGTGAACTCGGTCTGCTCCTCGACGGCGGCAGGCGCCTCACCAGCGGCGGGGGCAGCCGCGCCAGGGGCAGCGGCGACCATCGCCGGAGCCGCGCTCACGCCCCACTGATCCTGGAGCGCCTTGCTCAGCTTCACCAGGTCCAGCACGCTCATGTTGCTCAGTTCTTCGATCAGCTTATCAACATCCACAGCCATGATGGTTTCTCCTCGGTTTGTCCTCTGTGCGGGCGCCGCGACTCAGCGCGATGACGCCCGCGTTCTCGTGTCGTGGTATGCCCTGGCCACGCGGGCCAGGCAGGCGATCAGGCAGGCTATGCGGCGCTCTCGCCAAGCTGGCGGATGCGCGCCTCCAGCACATTGACCAGGTCACGCAGCGGTGCGCTGAGCACACCATACGTCTGGTTCAGCGGCGCCATGACCGTGCCAACCACCTGGCCGCGCAGTTGGTCACGCGGCGGAATCTTGGCGAGGTCTTCGACCTGCTTGGCCGAGATCGGCCCGCGCTCCAGAATGCCCGCCTTGATCTTGACGGGCTTGCCTGTCTTGGCCGTTCGCAGATACTCGGTGATCGCCTTGGCGGTCGCCACTTCGTCGTCGTAGCTCAGCGCGATGGCCGTCTGGCCGTTGAGCAGCGCCGCGAGGTCCTGGTAGTGGGCGCCCTCAGACGCCTTGCGCAGCAGCGTGTTCTTGACGATGTGCAGCTCGATGCCCTGAGCGCGCAGCTTGCGCCGCAGATCCTGCGACTCCGCCACCGTCAGACCCTCGGTCTGCAACAGCACCGCCCCACGCGCGCGATCCAGCTTCTCGGTCATGTCCTTGATCAGAAGCGCCTTGGCTGCTGTTGGCATATGCTCTCTCTCCCTTCCAGAGCGGGTGTCGAGGCGGCTCGGCCTGGGCGCGCTCCTCGCCCTGGGCCTGCGCATTGGTTGGCCGCGATGGGTGAACGATCCACCAGCGGCGGCGGGAGCGGCCTCGCGGCGGCTCCGCCCTGCGCCCGATGCGGCGCGTACCCTCGCCTCGCGCGCCAGAGCCAATCAGCAGGGCCAACGAACAGGGCCAACGAGAAGGCAAACAAAAAGGCCTTCAGGTCGCCGACCCGAAGGCCCATCACATGAGAACGCACGCGGCGGGCAGAGAACGCGGATCGCGCTCATCTCACTCGCGCGCATGCGACGATGCGCTGGATGCTTCGCCTCGGCAGGCCCTTGCGAATTAAGCCACTCGCGAATGAGCGGCGCCCGCTGTCTCTGGCAGCTATGCGATTGTACC
>JAICVT010000158.1 GCA_025935235.1 Ktedonobacterales bacterium
GGTCAACCTCCTCGCGGCCAACGCAGGGGGGCGGCTCGCCGAGCGCCACTGCGGTGTGCGCCAGCGCCATTGCGGCTGCGGCGACGCTCTCGGCCTGGTGCGACGCCCGTTGCTGGCCCGCCAGCCGCCCGTGGCGCACCAGATACAGCTCGTCGCAGCCCGCCTCGGCAGAGGGATAGACGATCAGCAGGTTGTTGGCCTCCACTGCGCCTGTGATGAGCCGCTGGCCCAGCAAGACCTGATCGGCGTCGCGCAGGGCGTCGCGCAGGCGAGCGGCGCGCTCGTAGTCCTGGCGGGCGGCGGCCTCGAACATCTCGAGCCGCAGACGATCTATCAGGTCGGTGCGCTCGCCGCCGAGGAAGGCGCAGGCGTCCTCGATGGCCTGGCGATACTCCTCCGCCGCTTCCGCGCCCAGCGCGCCACGGCACGGCCCTGGGCAGCGTTTGACATGGTAGCGCAGACACGGTTCGCTGGCGGGCGCGTCGGGCGGCAGATTGCGCGTGCAGGTGCGCAGCGGCAGCACCTTGTGAATCAGCTCCAGTGTGACCTGCACGATGCGCCCGCTGCGGAAGGGGCCGAAGTAGCGGGCGCTGTCGGCGCTGACCTCGCGCGTGGCGTAGAAGCGCGGCCACGCGCTGGTCATGTCCAGCTTGATGAAGGGGTAGCGCTCGTGATTCTTGAGCTGTACGTTGTAGCGCGGCTGCAGCGCCTTAATGAGCTGTGATTCGACCAGCAGCGCCTCCAGCTCCGAGCCAAGCTGGCGTGTCTCGATCTCGACCACGCTCTGCAAGAGGCCGTCCATCTTGCGTGTGTAGCCCAGCGGTTGATTGTAGTAGGACGAGAGGCGGTCGCGCAGCCGCTTGGCCTTGCCGACGTAGATCACCTCGCCGCTGGCGTCGCGCATCAGATAGACGCCGGGCGTGGCCGGGAACTCTTTGCGCCAGGCGGGATTGAGGTACATCTTGCCGCTGGGGCGCGGCTCGCTCTCGGCATGGCGAACGGGCGCACCGCGCTCGAGGGCGCGCCACAGATCCTCCAGCGTCTCGCAACCCTCCTCGCGGGCGCGCGCCAGAAGCAGCGCGAAGACCTGCGCCGTCAGCATGGCGTCGGGCAGCGCGCGGTGGCGGCTATTGACGGGCAGGTGCAGGGCGAGCGCCACGCGGTCGAGGCTGGCGCGGCGCAACCCAGTCACGAAGCGTCGCGCCAGCGCGATAGTGTCTATGCCCTCATCCGGGAAGGCGGTTCCCATGCCGCAGCGATCGGCCTCGAAATTGAGGAAGGAAAGATCGAAGCCAACGTTATGGCCGACGATGGGCCGCTCGCCGATGAAGTCGCGCAGCTTCGGCAGCACCGAACCTGCCCGCGCGGCGCGACCTACCATACTATCGGTGATGCCGGTAAATTTGGTGATGAACTGCGGGATGCGGCGGTCGGGATTGACGAATTTTCGGTAGCTGGCGCCGATCTCGCCGCCTGTGATGATGACGGCGCCTACCTCGATCAGCCGGTGGCGGCCCGGCGCGAGTCCGGTCGTTTCGACATCCACGGCCACAAACTCCACGTCGGGCAGGCTGCGGCGGGAGATATCCCACGCGGCCAGCCGCCACTGGCCTGAGCCGTCGCGGGTAAAGAGCGGCGAGGGCGTCAGCAGTTTGTCGAGCAGGGCGATCCACGGGCCAGCGGAGATCGCCAGCGGTCCGCTGGCGGCTCCGAAGACAGTGGGTGCGAGCTGGGCGGCGCTGAGTGGCTCGCCCGCCGCCACCAGCGCATCGCGCGCCCGTTTCAGCAGGGCGCTGGACGGCGGCTGCGCCTCGTCGGCGAGCGAAGCCGACACACCGCTCCGCGGAGCGGGGCGTGGGTGGGAGTCGGTCATCGGTTGATCTCGTCGCGACGGCATACGCTGAGTCCATCTCGCAGGCGCCACGCTCACATCGCCGCCAGTCGGATGGTGAGCGGGTGGTGGTGATGACGGTAGCACAAGTGTTCGGGCGGCGTCAACGCGCGGACGCTGGAGGTCCAGGACAGGCGCGACTGTGGCCGCGCGGCCAGCGGGCAGCGCCATCCCTTCATCTGTGGCGGCCATCTGACGAACGAGCCTGTCAGTGACGCGCGGCGGGTGGGGCTTCAACGCGACGCCAATAGTCGAGGGTCGCCCGCAAGCTGTCATCCAGGGCGCCGCTGGGACGCCAGGGCGTGTCGCGCGTGATTTTGGATATGTCGGCGCACAGCACGGGTACATCAGCGGGCCGGAACCGCGCCGGATCAACACGCACAGTGATCGTCGCGCGCGCCATCGCCAGCAAGCGCTGGAGTAACTCTTCAATCGAGCGGGCGGAGCCGGAGCCGATGTTATACGCTTCGCCTGCCTGACCGTGCTCGGCCAGCGCGAGGTACGCCTCGACTACGTCCTCCACCGGCAGGAAATCGCGCTGGGCGCTCAGATTACCGACGAGGATGACTGGCTCGGTTCGTCCGGCCTCGATCTGGGCGATCTGGCGCGCGAAGCTTGGGATGACAAAGTCTTCGCGCTGGCCAGGGCCAAAGTGATTGAAGGCGCGCGCGCGGATGACGTCGAGGCCGTAGGCGCGGTGGTACTGAAACGCGTAGAGATCCTGCGCCACTTTTGACACCGCATAGGGATTATTGGGGCGTGGCAGCGTGTCCTCGCGGACGGGATTCTCCTCTGGGCGCACCAGTCCATACTGCTCGCCCGATCCGCTGACGACGATGCGCGGCGCGATCCCGTTTGCGCGCAGCGTGCGCACGCTCTCGGCAAGTTGGATGAAGCCGCCTGCGTTGACTCGCAACACTTCGGCGGGCTGCAGCCAGGAGGCAGCGACCGATGACGCAGCGGCCAGGTGAAAGATCACGTCGGGCCGCGTCTCCAACATGATTGCACGCAGGCGCGAGCCATCGGTGATGTCACCAGCTACCGCTGTCACAGCGGGCGTCGATTGATCGCCCACAGGCTCACCGCCTGGGTCGCCGGACGGATCGTCTGGCGGAAGCGCCGGGCATGGGGGCAGGGACGGCTCATGCACCAGTCCGTACATCTGAGCTTGTGGGTAGCGCCGCGCACAGGCGCGCGCCAGATAGAGCGCCACGAATCCGCCGTAGCCGGTAATCAGGATGCGCTCAGGCCTGTGGGGATGTTGGCTCATGACGCGGACGCTCCTCGGTTGCGCGGCTGCTCTATTGATCGGCTGATCGGCGGCGTGGTGAGGCCTCAAGTCTAGACGGGCGTGCCGCGATCGGAGAGCGAGGGCGCCGCCTGCCTTTGAGCGTCGGCGGCGTGGTCGGTGGCCAGGATCTGCTGCTCACGCCGGACGGCGGCGAGGTCGCTCTCGACCATCATCCGCACCAGCTCGACGAAGGAGACGCGCGGCGCCCAGCCCAACTCGCGGCGCGCCCGCGATGCGTCGCCAATCAGGTGATCGACTTCGGCGGGGCGCAAGTATTGCGGGTTGATCTCGACATAGTGTTCCCAGTCACTGATGCCAGCCGCGGCAAACGCCGCCTGCGCGAACTCCCGCACGCTATGCGTCTCGCCGGTGGCGATCACATAGTCCTGCGGGCGTTTCTGCTGCAACATCAACCACATGGCTTCGACATAGTCGCCCGCGAAGCCCCAATCGCGTTTCGCCTCCAGGTTGCCCAGCGCCAGCTTCTCCTGGAGGCCCAGCGCGATGCGCGCGACGGCCAGCGAGATCTTGCGGGTCACGAACTCGACCCCACGGCGTGGCGACTCATGATTGAAGAGGATGCCGCTACAGGCGAACAGATCGTAGCTCTCGCGGAAGTTGGTGGTGATCCAATGGCCGTAGAGCTTCGCCACGCCATACGGGCTGCGGGGATAGAAGGGCGTCTGCTCGTTCTGCGGGACGGTCTGGACTTTGCCAAACATTTCGCTGGTCGAGGCCTGATAGAAGCGGATGGGAGCGCCAGCGAGGCGAATCGCTTCGAGCATGCGCGCGACGCTGAGCGCGGTGTACTCTCCGGTCGCCACTGGCTGCTGGAAGGAGGTGGCGACAAACGACATGGCGGCCAGATTGTAGACCTCGGTCGCCTGTGACTGGCGCAGCGCCTGGATTAGCGAGAGCTGATCGAGCAGGTCCGCATCGATCAGCTCAATGCGACCAAGCAGGTGCTTAATGCGCGAGTCGTTGAAGGTGCTGGCGCGCCGCACCATACCAAAGACGCGGTAGCCCTTCTCAAGCAGCAACTCGGCGAGGTAGCTCCCATCCTGTCCTGTGATGCCAGTAATCAGTGCGTTGGGCATATGCGGATTTCCTCCAGCGGACGTCAAGCGAACCTGGGCGTCGCCGCGCTCGTCGCATGCGCTGTGATGCGGGCGTGGGTGAGGCATTTCTGCCGTGTATCGCGTATGATGCGCTCTCACTCGCAGGTAGTCTATCAAACCTGAGCGCGTGTGTGAAGCATCGCAAGACTTCGTCCTCTGGCCAGGGAAGGCGCGCCATAGTCGCCCTAATGGTCGCCCTAATAATCGTCCTGGACGTAGGCAGGCTGCCCATGCCGGTTATCGGCGGGGGCGGCGCCGCGTTGTACACTGCGGCGGGAGACGCAGCGAGTGCGGCCCACGGTCTAAGCAGAGGGAGAGCAGGCGCCGATGGCGGTGCGAATCGTGCTCGCGCAGGAACGCGAGACGTGGAATGCGGCAGTCAAGGTGGCGCCACGCGCGGACCTGTTGCAGAGCTGGGAGTGGGGCGAGTTCAAGCGGCTGAGCGGTTGGGAGCCGCTGCGCGCGCTGGCGCTGGATGGCGAGACGCCGCTGGCGGGCGCGCAACTGCTCTCGCGCCGCGTGATGGGCGTCCCCTCGCTCTATGCGCCACGCGGCCCGTGGTTTCGCGACGACGCGAGCGGCGCGGCCGGGCTGGAGGCGCTGGTGGCGTGGCTGCGCAAGCGACGCCCGGCGGGCGCGCCGTTCGTGCGGATCGATCCGCCCATTGCGCAGGCCGATGCGCTGGCGTCGCTTGGGTTTCGGCCCGCGCCGCGCCAGGTGCAGCCACGCGCGACCATCGTGGTAGATCTCTCGCCGGACACAGAGGCGATCCTGGCGGCGTTCAACTCGCGCGTGCGCTATAACGCGCGCCACGCCACCAAGAAGGGAGTCGAAGTCAGCGAGGGCGGCGTGGAGGACGCGCGCCCCTTCTGGGAGTTGTTGAGCGCCACCGCTGAGCGCAAGGGCTTCGCCGAGCGCGACCTGAGCTATTTCACGCAGCTCATGGAGGTCTTCGGCGGCGATGCGCGCATCCTGCTGGCGCGCTACAATGGGGCGGTGGTCTACGGCGCGCTGATCGTTGTCTTTGGCGCGGCGGCCTACTACCTGTATGGCGCGTCGGGCGGCGATCGCTCGGTGAAGCCCTCGGAACTGGGGCAGTATCGCGCGATGTTGTGGTCGAAGTCGCGCGGCGCCACGCGCTACGACATGTGGGGCATCCCATTCGCGCCGGACGAGTCGAACCCACTCTACTCGGTCTACACTTTCAAGAGCGGTTTTGGTGGGGTTGAGGAGCGCTATGTTGGCGCGCTCGATCTGCCGCTGGCGCCGCTGATCGGCGCCCGCGCGCCCGCGCTGGAGACGTTCGCGCTGAAGTCGCTCTCGTTCGCGCGCGGCAAAGGGTTCCGCATCATAGACCATCTGGCATAATGCGGCGCTGGCGAGGCTGCGAATCCAACGAAGAGCAGAGGTAGCAGGTGATACACGTCGCGATCAACGCCCAACTGGTCACGTTTGGGCAGACCTATCGAAACGCGGGGGTAAGCCGCTATACCTATACGCTGCTCGAGGCGCTCGACCGGCTCGCCGACGATGAGTTGCGCTACACCGTCTTCGTCGGCTCCGCCGAGGCCGCCGCTGCCGCCGCTAGCCCACTGAGCCACAGCCCGCGCCTCCGCCTGGAGCCAGCGCGCTGGCCGACAGATAAGCCCGTCAAGCGCATCGTCTGGGAGCAGACCCGGCTGCCTGCGCGACTGCGCGAGGCGCACGCCGATGTCTTTCATGCGCCAGTCAACGTGCTGCCAGAATGGATGCCCTGTCCCGCGGTGGTGACCATCCACGATCTGGCGTTCGTGCGCTATCCAGAGTATTTCCGCCCCGCGCGGCGGCTCTATCAACGCACGTTCACGGAGCGTAGCGCTCGTGCGGCGACGCTGATCGGGGCAGATTCGGAAAGTACACGTCAGGACATCATCTCGACATTTGGCATCGCGCCAGAGCGCGTGCGGACTATTTACCCCACCATCAGCCCGGAGTTCCAGCCGATACGCGATCCCGCGATGCTGGCGGCGTTCCGTGCGAAGCACAAGCTGCCAGAGCAGTATTTGCTTTACCTTGGGACACTGGAGCCACGCAAGAATGTGCTGACGCTGGTAGAGGCATACGCCCGGCTGCGGTCAGAGATCACGGAGACACCGCCGCTGATTCTGGCGGGCGCGAAGGGTTGGTACTACGATGCGCTCTTCGAGCGGGTGCGGGCGCTGGGGCTGGAGCGCGACGTGACCTTTGCGGGATATGTATCGCGCGAAGAGCAAGCGCTGTGGTACGCTGGAGCTGCATTGTTTCTGTATCCGTCGCTGTATGAAGGCTTCGGTCTGCCGGTTGCGGAGGCGCTGGCGTGCGGCACGCCGACGATCACGTCGAACGTGTCGAGTCTGCCTGAGGTGGGTGGCCCAGTCGCCATGCAGGTCGCGCCGACTGACGCGGATGCGCTGGCATACGCAATGCGTGTCGCGCTGTCTGACCCCGGACTGCGTGCGCGCATGCTGGTCGAAGGCCCGGCCTGGACCCGGCAATTTTCGATGGAGCGCCTGGCGCGTCAATATGCGCTGGTGTATCGCGAAGCGGCGCAGCGTCCTCGGTAACTGGCTCGGTAGCAGGAGAGTACGGAATGGACCTCAGCAATCCGCGCGTCGAATCGAGGTTCAGCCCCGCGCAGGCCGCGTCATCCGACGCCGCCTGGCCGCTGCCTGCCGCTCACCCGGTGCTGCCGATCTACAGCGTCGAGTCGCGGCTGCGGCGTCGGCGGCTGCGCGTGCTGCTGGGCCGCGCAATGCTCTTCTGCATTGATGGGGCCATGGTCGCGCTGGCGTTCTACGCCGCCTACTACATCCGCTACATCGCGCTGCATGGCGTCAACCTGACGACCATCTTCATCAATCAGCCATTCTCAAATTTCGAGACGCTGGGCGCGCTGGCGACGGTGGCGCTGCTAGCGACCTTCGCGCTCAAAGGACTCTACCGGCAGCGCACGGCGGGCGCGTGGTTTCGCCAGTTCTGGATCATCACCTCAGCGACGACGATCACCTTCGCCGTTTTCTCGGCGTATGAGTATATCTTCGAGCGCACCGACATCTTTGTGCGCGACTCACGCTCGCTGGTGACGCTCTCGTGGGTCACGGTGATCGTGCTGGTAGGGCTGTCGCGGCTGGTCATCTCGTCTGGACTGAGCTACCTCTACGCGCACGGCGCCTTTTTGACGCCGCTGCTCGTGGTTGGCTCGAATCGCCTGGGCAAGCTGACGATGCAGCAGATTGCGGCGACCCCCAGCCTGGGCTATCGCGTGGCGGGTTACATCCACGATGACCAGGCGGGCGGTGAGGCGCAGGACTTCGGGCGCTTCGCGGTGCTAGGCGGGCTGAGTGACCTGGATACGGTGATTCGCAGCCACCGGATCGAGCAAGTCATCATCACGCTGCCCTCGCACGAGTATGAGTTGATTATGTCCACCGTCAACATCTGCGAGCGCGCGGGCGCTGACTTCCGGTTGGCGCCTGACCTCTATGAGATGAGCATGTCGCGCATAGATGTAGACGCCATCGAGGGCATTCCGCTGATCGGGTTGCGGCGCAACCTGACGCACTCGGCGCAGTTCGCCATCAAGCGCGCACTCGACATCGCCGGCGCGCTGCTCGTGCTGGTCGTCGGCCTGCCGGTCTGGCTGCTGATCGCGCTGGCCATCAAGCTCGATTCGCCCGGCCCGGTGCTGCATCGTCAGACGCGGCTGGGCTATCGCGGGCATCCGTTCACCTGTTTCAAGTTCCGCTCGATGTATGTCAACGCCGATCAGATGCGCTCGAAACTGGAAGTAGTGACGGATGGCGATGAGCGCGGCAAGTTCAAGCTGAAAGATGATCCGCGTCGCACGCGCGTCGGGCGCTTCATTCGCGGGGCCAGCCTGGATGAGATTCCGCAACTCCTGAATGTGCTGCGTGGCGAGATGAGCCTGATCGGGCCGCGCCCACCGCTACCAGTCGAGGTCGAGAAGTACGAGGACTGGGAGAAGGCGCGCCTGGAGATGCCGCCCGGTATCACGGGGCTGTGGCAGGTGCGCGGCCGCAGCGACATTGACTTCGATGAGATGGTGCTGATGGACCTCTATTACATCGAGAACTGGAGCCTGCGCCTCGACATCCAGATCGCGCTGCAAACGATTCCAGCGGTGCTGAGCCGCAAAGGCGCGTACTGAGTGTTCCCCATGGACGAAACGAGCGCTGGTGACGAGCGCCTGGCCGACTGAGGAGATGCGAGCGCATGCGAGTCGCGTTGGTTCACGACTACCTCAACCAGATGGGCGGCGGAGAAAAGACCCTGCTGGCGCTGGCGCAGATCTTCCCTGGCGCGCCGATCTACACCAGCATCTATGAGCCATCGCGGGTGGATGCGGCGTTTGAGGCGCTCGACATCCGCACCAGCTTCATGCAGCGCCTACCCTTCGTCAAGAGCCATCACCAGCCATTTCTGCCGCTCTATCCGTTCGCGATGGAGAGTTTCGACCTGCGCGGCTACGATCTGGTGGTGAGCGACAGCAGCGCCTTCGCCAAGGGCATCGTCACGCGTCCGGAGACGCTGCACGTCTGCTACTGCCACACGCCGATGCGCTGGGCCTGGAACTTCGAGGACTACATCGAGCGCGAGCGGATCGGCGGACTGGGTCGCCTCGCGCTGGCGCCGTTCATCAACTGGCTGCGCCTGTGGGACTACGCCAGCGCCGCCCGCGTGGATGCCTTCATCGCCAATTCGCCGGTCGTTTCGGCGCGCATCGCGAAATATTATCGCCGCGAGTCGGTCATCATCCCGCCGCCTGTGGATGTGACGCGCTTCCGGGTCTCCACGCGGCGCGAAGACTACTTTCTCATCACCTCGCGGCTGGTCCCCTACAAGCGCATTGATCTGGCGGTGCAGGCGTTCTCGAAGCTGGGGCTGCCGCTGCGCGTGGTGGGCAGCGGGCGCGACGAACAGCGTTTGCGCAAGCTGGCCGGCCCGAGCGTCCGCTTCCTGGGGCGGCTGAGCGACGAGCAGGTGCGCGAGCAGATGGCGGGCTGCCGGGCGTTCATCTTCCCCGGCGAGGAAGACTTTGGCATCACGCCAGTGGAGGCGCAGGCGTGTGGCAAGCCAGTGATCGCCTATGGCGCGGGCGGGGCGCTCTCGTCGGTGGTGGAAGGCGCTACCGGGCTGTTCTTCCGCGAGCAGACGCCCGAAGCGCTGGCGAGTGTGGTGGCGAGCTTCAGGGATGAGCAGTTCAACGCGCTGGCGATCCGGCGGCACGCCGAGCAGTTCGACACGGCGCGCTTTGCCGAGCGACTCTCGCGCTTCATCTCCTCGCGTATGAGCGCGCCGCACGCGCTGTA
>JAICVT010000338.1 GCA_025935235.1 Ktedonobacterales bacterium
CACATCGGCGCACCAGGCCAGGTCGTCGCCCAGCCCCGCGCGCTGGATGTTGTGCGCGGCGGGCGTCTCGGCCAGGGCTGGCTCCAGCCAGCGGCGCGGGTCCGCATCCATGCCGCTGTCGTCGGCGCCAGGGGAGCCGTGGGCGCGATACTGCGCGGCCAGCAGATCAAGCGCATACTGCGCGCCCGCGCCCAGTTCCACCGCCACGCCCGACTGCTGGGCGAGACGCTGGAGGGTGCGGATCAGCCAGCCCGCGCAGAGCGAGTCATCGGGGGCGGGCTGAGCGTCCAGCCCAGAGCAGATGATCGCCACCTCGCCCGGCTCGCCATCGCGAGCGAGCTGGCGCGCGGCGGTCAGCGCGGTGGAGCAGACGGCGCTGGCGTTGCGCAGCGATCCAGCGAAGACGGGGCCGCCGCCTATTGCGGCGTGCAGGCCACGCGCGCCATTGGTGGTGGCAAAGAGGATCTCGTGGTCGGCTAGACGCGCCTGGCTCAACTGGCTCCATTCCGCTGGCGAGTTGCCGTGGTCAAAGTCGGACGGCGCGACGGCGTTGACCTCGCCCGCCAGAATGGCCAATGGCAGCGACGCGCGCGCCTGCCGCGCCTGCTCCACATCGCGCGCCACCAGCACCCGCCGCGCGCCATGCTCGAACATGACGGCCAGCGTCGTCGTCGCGCGAATGACATCCACGACGATAGCGGCGGTGCGCGCGCGCCGCCGCGGAGTCAGCTCGATGTCGCCGAGGCAGTGTGCGACGCTGAGCGTGATCGGTTGATTGATCGGTTGCTGCTGGGGATGCAGTGCGGAGTGCGGCGCAGGCATGCGAGATCTACTCCTTTTTTTCGAAGCATACCGCATCGGGTCGGCGCCTGCGAAGGCTGGCGGCGCGGACGTGGGTCTGTTGCGAGCGTGGCCGCTGCGTTGTATTGTGCGGATACGCCAACGCGCTGAGCCGGAACCGAGCCGGAACCGAGCCGGAACCGAGCCGGGCGATTCCCAGGCGATGTAGCCAGGAGCCGAAGGAGCCGAAGGAGCCGACGCCGATCGCGCGAGGCGAGGGGGGATGCTATGGCGCTGGAGCAGCTCAACCAGATGGCGCTGCTGGTGGAGCGCAACTGGTGCGCCGCGTGGGCCTCGCTGGGCGGCGCGCGGGCGCAGCCCGCCACCATCGTCGAGAACCTGCCCGAGATGCTGCGCGTCTATACGCCGGGGGAGCCAGAGACGCTGCTCAACATGGTCATCCGCTATGCCAGCGCCCAGCCGGTGACGGCGGAGCGAGTCGAGGCGGCCATCGCGCCCTATCGCGCGCATCAGTTGCCATTTCAGTGGTGGCTGACGCGCGGGCTGGAGCCTACCGGGCTGCGCGAGCGGCTGGCCGCGCTGGGTATGGAGTCGTGGGGCGGCGCGACGATGATGTGTCTGCCGCTGGATGGCTGGGTCTCGCGCTATCCACCCGCGCCCGCCACTGTCACGTTCCGCCGCGCGCTCGGCGATGATGAGCAGGTCGCCGCTCTAAACATCATCTGTGGCGTCTTCTACATTCCCTATGCGCCGATGCTGCGCTGGACGACCCTGAACCCCGCCTTCGAGCTGTGGCTGGCATGGAGCGGCTCGCGTCCGGTGGCCGCGATGGCCACGTTGAGCGACGGCGAGACGGTCGGCATCTATCATCTGGCCACGCTGCCAGGCGCGCGCCGGCGCGGAATCGCGGGGAATCTGCTGGCGCTGGCGCTGGGCGAGGCGCGGGCGCACGGCTGCCGCTGGGCCACGCTGACGGCGACCCCCGAAGCGCGCGCGCTCTATGACGCGCTCGGCTTCCGCGCCTGCGGCCTGCTGGAGCAGTGGATGCCTGGCCAACGCCTGTCGCGCGAGCTTTCCGGCGCGCCCCCGCGCGACGCCTACGACGGCTATGGCGGCTCCTGGGGCTGAGGCGCCAGCGCCATGCGAAACCGTCTACCAGTATCGAAATTGAAGAGGAAGGGGCAATCAGGCGCCATGAGTGACCAGGCAGAGCGAGATTTCGGGCCGACCAAGCTGATGAGCCTGCGCGAGGCGATCGAGCGGTTCGTGCCAGATGGCGCGAGCATCGCGATGAGCTGCGCGCTGGAGCCTCTGATCCCGTTCGCCGCTGGCCACGAGATCATCCGCCAGGGCAGGCGCGATCTGACGCTGATCGGCCCGATCTCCGACGTGCTCTTCGATCAGCTGATCGGCGCGGGCTGTGTCGCGCGCATCATGGCGGCCTGGGCGGGCAATGTCAGCGAAGGGCTGGGCCACAACTATCGGCGCGCGGCGGAGAAGGGCCAGCCGCGTGGCATCGAGATCGTAGACCACAGCAACTATAGCATGGCGATGGCGCTGCAAGCCGCCGCGCTCGGCGTCCCCTACATCCCCATCCGCTCGCTGCTGGGCAGCGACATTGCGCGCGACAATCCGGGGCTGCGCCCGTCGCCCTCGCCGCTGGATGGCTCGCCGACGCTGCTGGCGCTGGCCGTGCAGCCGGATGTCGCCATCCTGCATGTGCAGCGCGCCGATGCGCTGGGCCGCGCGCACGCCTGGGGTGGGCTGGGCATCTGCGAAGAGGCGGCGCTGGCGGCGAAGGGCGTCATCTACATCGCCGAAGAGATCGTCGCGCCAGAGGTAATCCTGAGCGACCCCAACCGCGTGCTGGCCCCCGGCTTCAAGACGCTGGCGGTTGTGCATGAGCCGGGCGGGGCGCATCCTTCGCCCGTGCAGGGCTACTACAACCGCGACCACGCCGCCTTCGCCGAGTATCACCAGGCCACGCGCACGCCAGAGGGATTCGCTGAGTGGCTGCGCGCCTGGGTGCTCGATCTGCCCGACCGCGCCGCCTACCTCGCCAAGCTCGGCGACGACCGCTGGCAATCACTCGCCATCCAGCAGCATCACTTTGCCGCGCCCGTGGACTACGGCTATTGAGCTGCGCGGGACGATGCGGATCAGCCACTCAGCGAAGTCACAGTTTAATCCCTCTACCCGGCAGGTGAGCGCTCGCTCTCGCCTCATCCCTGGCTGGGCGGCTCGCGCAGGCCGTCGAGCTGGTAGACGGCCAGCGGCTGGGTGCGGCCCTTGACGGTGACCGGCTCGAGTTGCGCTACCTGGATGGCCGTGCCAGCGGCAGCGCAGATGTCGGAACTGATGAGGATGTGGTTGGCGGTGGCGTTGGCCTGGAGGCGCTGGGCGATGTTGACCGTGTCGCCAATCGCGGTGTAGTTCTGCAGGCGGTCGGAGGAGCCGATGTTGCCGACCAGCGCCGGGCCGGTATGCACGCCGATGCCATATTGCACGGGCGCCTCGCCGATCAGCGTCTGCTCGTTGGCGCGCTCCAGCGCCTGGCGCATCGCCCAGGCCGCGCGCAAGGCCCGCGCCGCGTGGTCGGGCTGTGGCAGCGGCGCATTGAAGATCGCCATCAGCGCGTCGCCGATGAACATCGTCAGCGTGCCTTCCTCCTGCCAGATGGCGGCGGTCAGGATGTTGAGATAGTGGTTGAGTGTGCGCACCACGGCGTCGGGCGACATCTGCTCCGACAGCGCGGTGAAGTTGCGGATGTCGGCGAAGATGACGCTGATTGGGCGCGTCTCGCCGCCCAGCCGCACGGCGGTGGGGTCGGCCAGCAGTTGTCGCACGACGGCGGGATGTACGTAGCGCCCAAAGAGCTGCTCGATCTCGCGCGCCTGGCGCTGGCTGCGTCGCAGCTCGGTCAGATCCTCCAGCGTCAGCGCTACGCCCAGCGGCTCATCTGAGCCAGCCGTCTCGCGCAGCGGCGAGATGTTCAGCCGCACCGCGAGATCGCCGCGCTCTGGCAGCTCCTGCCGCAGCTCGTAGCCCAGCGTCTCGGCGCGCTCGCTGATGGCGCGGCGCATCGCGGAGCGCACGGTGTCGTCGGCCACCTCGGCCAGCGCGTCCTCCACCTGATGGCCTAGCGACTCGGCGCTGCTGCGATTCAGGATGCGCTCCGCTGCCTGGTTCATGGTCGTGACGCGCCCGATCGTGTCGGCGGTGACGACCCCGCTGGCGATGGAGGCGAAGACGTTCTCCATGTAGGACTTGATGGCGTTCAGCTCGCGGATATTCGCGCGCAGATCGCTGACCAGCCGCGCGTTCTCGATGGCGATGGCGGCCTGGTTACAGAAGGCTGCCAGCAACTCCAGGCTGCTCTGGTCGAAGAGGCGAGTGTCGCGGCGGCTATCCACGTATACCACGCCGACATGCTGCTCGCGCACATGCAGCGGCGCGCACATCACCGAGCGGATGCCGTAGCCGACCACGCTCGCATTGAGGCGCAGACGGTCATCGGCCTGCGCGTCAATCGTTACCAGCGGCTGCTGCGACGACCACACCTGCTCCACGACCGTGCGGCTGAGGTTCATCTGCGCCTCGCTCAGCGCGCGTCCCTCGCGATCACGAGCGGCGGCGTAGGTCAGCGCCCGCCGCGCTTCATCCCACAGCAGGATGCCGCCGCGCTCGGCACGCACCACGTCAATCAGCAGCGCGAGCACGCGCCCCAGCAGCTCTTCGAGGTCCACCGAGCTATTGATCTGCTGGGCGATGCTGTAGAGCGTGGCAAGCTGGCTGCGCTCCTCGCCGATGGCCTCCAGATCGCTGACGACGTCAGCGGCGGTCTTGTTCAGCTCGCCGACCAGTTGATCGAGCCGTCCGAGGCGCTGATCCGCCGCGCGCGCGACCTCCAGTGCGTCGGCCAGTATGCGGGTGCGCGGATCGCCCAGGTCGGTCGCGAACGAGCCTTCGACGAATGGCTCCAGCGCGCGGGCGTGGCGGTGCATGGCGCCTGCCAGCGCCTTCAGCTCGCGCTCGATGGCGTCGAGATCGGCGCC
>JAICVT010000395.1 GCA_025935235.1 Ktedonobacterales bacterium
AGTACACCAGCGGCACGACGGGCAACCCCAAGGGCGCGACGCTGAGCCACCACAACATCCTCAACAACGGCTATTTCATCGCGCACCTGCAACACTTCACCGAGAACGACCGGCTGTGCATACCAGTGCCGATGTATCACTGCTTCGGCATGGTGCTGGGTGTGCTGGCCTGCATGACGCACGGCTCGACGATCGTCTTCCCCGGCGAGGCGTTCGAGCCAGCGGCGACGCTGGAGGCGGTCGAGGCGGAGCGCTGCACCTCGCTGTATGGCGTGCCGACGATGTTCATCGCCGAGCTGGCGCATCCTGACTTCGCGAAGTACAACCTGACCAGCCTGCGCACGGGCGTGATGGCCGGCTCGCCCTGCCCAGTGCAGGTGATGCGCCAGGTGATTGATAAGATGCACATGAGCGAGGTCGAGATCTGCTACGGCATGACCGAGACCAGCCCGGTCTCGTTCCAGTCGCACGCCGATGATCCGCTGGAGAAGCGGGTGGCCACGGTCGGGCAGATTCACCCCTTTGTCGAGGTCAAGATCATTGATCCGGCGACGGGCGATGTCGTGCCGCGCGGGCAGCCGGGCGAACTGCTGACGCGCGGCTATGTGGTGATGCTGGGCTACTGGGAGAATCCCGAGGCGACCAGCAAGGCGATTGACGCGGCGCGCTGGATGCACACGGGCGACCTGGCGACGATGGACGACGACGGCTACGTCAACATCGTCGGGCGGTTGAAGGATATGGTGATTCGCGGCGGCGAGAACATCTATCCGCGCGAGGTGGAGGAGTTCCTCTATACGCATCCGAAGGTCAGCGACGTGCAGGTGATCGGCGTGCCAGACGAGAAGTATGGCGAGGAGCTGATGGCCTGGGTGAAGCTGAAGGAGGGCGAGACGGCGACGCCGGAGGAGTTGCAAGCCTTCTGTCGCGGGCAGATCGCGACGGTGAAGATCCCGCGCTACTGGAAGTTCGTGGATGGCTTCCCGATGACGGTGACGGGCAAGATTCAGAAGTTCCTGATGCGCCAGCAGGCAATCGAGGAGCTGGGCCTGCACGCGGCGGCAAACATCCAGACGGCGTGACGGCGCCCCCCCATCCCCCCTCTCCCACGGGGAGAGGGGGGAACGGGAACGGCGGGACAAGTGGTTGATGGCGAGAAGCAACGCATATGGATCGCAGAGACGATCGGGAACTGCTGGAAGCCGCCAAAGAGAATGTCGCCATGCTGTACGGCTGGCATCGACTCGATCACGCAGATTCCCGTCAATTCTACGCGCGAGATCGGCGTGGACGTATCCTCTGGCTGAAAGCGCGGACGAAATACGATGGCCAGAGTCCTTCCTGGGATTGGACAAATGAACGCGTACCCTACGACGACTTGATCGGCATTCTCATATCTCCCACAGGCGATTTGTTACTGGTGATGCGCGCCTCGCGCGGACTTGTCGAGAAACGGAAGGCGATCAATAAGGAGAGCTACCGCTTCCGCTGGAATGCCGAGAACGCGGCGCTGGTCGAAATACTCTGGACCGTCGAGCCGTTTGACCTCTAACAGCCAAACTGTCTGTGTAATAGCTCAAGCTGAACAACGGGAAAGCGGGCGGCGGTGGTTCGTCTGTTGTAGGCGTTGTCGCGCGGCGCGGCCCTCACCCCTGCCCCTCTCCCACGGGGAGAGGGGCGGTTGCGTCGCCTGAACGTTCATGGCATGGGCAAGTAGACGCGGCGATCACGGCCATCATCGGCTGCTCTGCAATGAACTCCTATCCAAACACCCTCCCGCTCCCTCTCCCGCTGTGCGAGGGCTGGGGTGAGGGCGCTCAGAAGCTCTGCGCGTCTGAGGCGCTCTCGATGGCATGGAAGGCGATCAGGCGCGACTGGTTGGGGAGCTGGAGGACGACCGCGTCGTCGCTCACCCAGGCCACCGTGCCGGTGTAGGATCCGCCCTTCTCATCCGGGAGCAACGTTTCGACGGTGACACGCTTCTCCTGCCGTGACTGGAACCACTCTTTCATGTCGCTCTGTCCTTTCGGCGCCCCTGTGCGCGCCATTCCACCACCCCGCGCCGTGCGCCGGGACATGGCGAGGATGCGAAGCGCCTCCTCGGCTGCCATTGTATATCGCACTGGCAAGCGCACTCCAGAGGAGAGCTGGCGCGGGCGATGCGAACCACTCCACATCGCCGCACAATCGTCGCCGCTCCTCCTCATCGCCTGACGCCAGCCTGGCGCGCAGGCGGCGTATCGGGCCGCCAACCCCTTGCGTCATCTGGAACATCTGACCTACACTTGCTGCTGTCCGCCAGAGCGGACGGCATGCGGGGCCGACTGGCCGGGGTAATGAGTGCGCGGAGGAGAGCAGAGGAGGAGTCAGGTGGATGAGCAGGCGGGAGTGACACGGGAGGCGCAGCAGGGCGAAGCGGAGGGCGAGCGGGATGTGGCGCGGGTCGGCTATGCGCCGATCACGCGGGTGGATGCCGAGCGGCGCGAGATCGAGCTGTGCGCCACCAGCGAGGCGCTCGACGCGCATGGCACAATCTTCGACTATGCCGCCAGCAAAGAGGCCTTCACGCGCTGGCTGGGCAACGTGCGCGAGATGCACCAGCGCCGCGCGGTCGGGCGGCGGGTCGCCGTGCGCTGCGACGACGCGGGGCGGCGCATCCTCGTGCGGCTGCGCATCTCGCGCGGCGCGCAGGATACCTGGGAGAAGGTGCTGGATGGCACGCTGCGCGGCGCGAGCATCGGCGCCACGAATGTCATCTGGCGGCGCGAGCGGCGCACCGTGGCGGGACGCAGCCGCTGGGCGCAGGTGGCCGCACGCTACGACCTGGCTGAGTTGAGCCTGGTGGATAATCCCAGCAACCCCGATGCGCTGGGCGTCACCTTCGTGCGCGGCGCTGAGCCAGATGTCGAGCTGCTCGATCCGCTGCCCGATGCTCAGCCCGACGCGACGGAGGCCGAGCCGCCAGCGGAGGGGCCAGGCGGTCAGCCAGTCGAGGCGGCGCGCGAGCGGGAGCCGCTGCACGAGGCCAGCCGCGCGCTGCTGGCGGGTTGCGCCTGCCCACGCTGCGCGGTGGCGTTAGCCGCGCTGGCGGACGATGATGATCCTTCCGGGCGGGGCGCTGCGGATGCGGGAGCCAGTGAGCGGATCGCGCTGCTGGCGAGTCTGCGCGTGGTGGCCGAGCGGCTGGCGCGATTCGATGCCACGCTGGGCGCGGCGGTCGCTACGCTGCGCGCGGGCGAGGCGTCACGGGCGGCGCCAGCCTCCGCTGAGCCGTCGGCAGAGGCCTCGGCGGAGGCTGATCGCGTGGTGGCCAACCTGCGCGCTCGCCTGGAGCGGCTGGAGGCGCAGCCGATGGCGGGCGGCCCAGCGGCGCGGGCGGTGGAGAAGACGTTGATCGGCGCGCCGCTTTCCGCCGAGCCAGGCATGGCGACGGCGGGCATGGCGCCGGGCATGGAGTACCGCGCGCTGGAGGCGCTGGCCGGTCGCCTGCGCGATCCCCAGGCGCAGCTAGCGGTGGCGGCGGAGATGATCCGCCTGCAACAGGGCGGGCAGGGGTGAGTCAGGCGGGCAGGCGAGGAGCAACAGGCGGGTGAACCCGCAGGCTAGGTGGCCTGCGGGCCGCGAAGGCCGCCTCAGCGGCCTGGGTCCATGCTCATCGTCTCCCAGCCTGCGCAGGCAGGCTTGGCGGCGGTACGTCATTTAGCTGCGGGTTTACCCGCCCGTGGACCTAAGAGACCGTTTGGAAAGCTGTGTAGATATGGTAGATTGGAGGCATGAAAGCACCGACACCACCGACCCTACCGACGCGCAAGCCCTATCCCAGCGATCTGCGTGAGGGCGAATGGGCGCTG
>JAICVT010000014.1 GCA_025935235.1 Ktedonobacterales bacterium
CAGGCCCTCATCGCCCACGTTCGGGATGTCGCGCGTGATCTCCTCCGGGCCGAGCTTGGTATCGCGCGCCTCCACCTCGTGCTTCTCGATGTGGATGCTGGTGAACAGATCCTCGCGCACGATGCGCTCGCTGATGAGGATGGCGTCCTCGAAGTTGCCGCCCTCCCACACCATGAAGGCGACCAGGATGTTCTGGCCCAGCGCCAGCTCGCCGTTCTCCGTCGCGGAGCTATCGGCGAGCGCCTGGCCCTCAGCCACGATGTCGCCCTTGTTCACGATCGGGCGCTGGTTGATGCAGGTGCCCTGGTTCGAGCGAATGAACTTGCGCAGCTTATGCACATGCTCATTGCCCTCTTCGTCCAGCACCACGATCTGGCGCGCCGTCACGCTGGTGACATGGCCGCTCGCGCGCGCCAGCACCACCTGCCCGGAGTCTTTCGCCACCTGCAGCTCGATGCCCGTGCCGACGATCGGCGACTGCGGGCGGAGCAGCGGCACCGCCTGGCGCTGCATGTTCGCGCCCATCAGCGCGCGGTTCACGTCGTCGTGCTCCAGGAACGGAATCATCGCGGCGGCCACGCTCACCGCCTGGCGCGGCGAGATGTCCATGAAGTCAATGCGAGATGGCGACTCCTGCACGAAGGCGCTGGCATGGCGCGCCAGCACGCGGTTGGCCTCGAAGTGGCCATCCGGGTCGAGCGGCGCGTTGGCCTGCGCGATCACATAGCGCTCTTCGTCGTCGGCGATCAGGTATTCCACCTCATGCGAGACGTAGGGGCGAATGGCGATGCGCTGCGACTTGAGCGCCTTGGCCAGCTTGGAGGCCAGCGCGTCGTCTACCTTCTCGCCCGCCTGCGCCAGCGGCTTGCCCTTGGTGTCCAGCACATCGCGCAGCAGCGTCTGCCCGATCAGTTCCGGGTTGTCGGCCTCGATGTCGTGGATCACCTTGCGATACGGCGTCTCGATGAAGCCGTAGGGGTTGATCTGCGCGTAGGTCGCCATGTTGCCGATCAGACCGATGTTCGGGCCTTCAGGCGTCTCGATCGGGCAGATGCGGCCATAGTGCGAGTGGTGTACGTCGCGCACGTCGAATCCGGCGCGCTCGCGCGAGAGGCCGCCGGGGCCAAGCGCGGAGAGGCGCCGCTTGTGGCCGATCTCGGCCAGCGGGTTGGTCTGGTCCATGAACTGCGAGAGCTGACTGCCGCCGAAGAACTCCTTCATGGCCGCCACCACCGGGCGGATGTTGATGAGCTGGTTCGGCGTGGCCTGCGAAGGATCCTGCGCGATGGCCATGCGCTCCTTGACGACGCGCTCCATGCGCAGCAGTCCCACGCGGAACTGCGACTGGATCAGCTCGCCCACGCTGCGCACGCGGCGATTGCCCAGGTGATCAATGTCGTCTTTCTTGCCATGCCCATCGTTGAGCTGGATCATGCGGCGCACGATAGCGACGATGTCATCCTGGGTCAGCGTGCGAATGGTCTGGGGCGTCGCCAGGTCCATCTTGCGGTTCAGCTTGTAGCGGCCCACATTGCCCAGATCGTAGCGACGCGGCGCGTAGAACAAGTTGTAGACCAGCGTCTCGGCGTTGCTCTCGGTGGCGGGGTCGCCGGGGCGCAGCTTGCGATAGACCTCCAGCAGAGCCTCTTTGGGCGTCTTGAAGGGATCTTTGTCGAGTGTCGCGGTGATGTAGCGATGATCGCCCTCCTCCACTTCGGCGAAGGCGGCCAGGATGCCCTCGTCGGTCTTGAGGTTCGGCGTGTGCTCGGTCTTGCCGGGGTCGCGTTCGCCGATGGCGCCCATCGCGCGCAGCAGCGTCGTGATCGGAATCTTGCGCTTGCGATCAATCTTGACGGAGAGTTGATCCTTGTTGCTCGTCTCGAACTCCAGCCAGGCGCCGCGATTCGGGATCAGCTTGGCGGCAAACAGCGGGCGGCCCGTCGCGGGATCATCCTCAGCGGTGAAATAGACACCCGGCGAGCGCACGAGCTGGCTCACCACCACGCGCTCGGCGCCGTTGATGATGAACGTGCCCTCTTTCGTCATGAGCGGGAAATCGCCCATGAAGATATCTTTCTCGGTGATCTCACCGGTCTCTTTATAGGTCAGCCGCGCCCTCACATAGAGCGGGGCGGCATAGGTCGCGTCACGTTCGCGGCACTGCTCCTCAGTATATTTGGGCTGCTCGAAAGGATTCTCTGGAACGATGAACTCCAGCTTGAGACTCTTGCTTGTGAAGTCCTCAATGGGAGAGATCTCAGCAAAGAGCTCACGCAGCCCCTCGCGCTTGAACCACTCGAACGAGTCGAGCTGTACCTGAATGAGGTTGGGCATCGGGCGAATCTCGGGGATTCGCGCAAAGCTCACGCGCTCAGGGAGGGAGACGGCTTTGCTCAACGCCATGTGATGAATACTCCTCTCGCCAGTCGCCCTGCGATGCGGGCTGGCGTCCCCAGGTCGCGCTGGCCTTCGCGCTGGCCACGGCGCGACCGATCGGGGACACTGCGCTTCAAACGGGTGTACCTGCTGCCGAGAACGACCTGGAACGACCCGAAGCGATCCGACTCGCCGAAGCATGACGACATCATGTCGGCCTCAGCCGGAGACTCCAGGATGGACGGGATGGACGGGAAACGGGATTGGACGCGCGACAGCGCTGTGGACGCGAGCGACCGATGGACTACCGATGACGGTTGGACGGGCGCTTACCAGATGCGACAACCGAACCTGTCGTGAACCTGTCGCGCCGCGGGCCCGAACGCCTGAACGCCCAAAGCGGCGTCAGCCGACGGGCGCCACGCCAACAGGAGCGACATCCGCGGCTTTGGGGATGACCTGTCGCGCAAGATAGATGGCGCCATGCGAGCGCCTGATTGGTCTGACCGCGTTGGGCAGGGAAATGGCGCTGAATCTGGGCGACAGACTGCTGTCGGTCGCCTGAGACGACGGCTGCGACGGCCTGAACTGGCTGAGTTGGCTGGCTCGCTCGGCGAGCCGAATACCGGGGATACGCGACACGCGCTCCGAGCGCATCGGGGAATCGAGGCGCTGGCCGCTCCGCTGAGGAGCGCTGGGCCAGACGCCGCGCCAGACGCGAGGCTGGACGGTAGGCTTCTTAGACTGAACGTCAGACTGAACGCGGAACGGAACGCGCAGCGGGCCTCCACGAGTAGAGGCTCCAGGCAATGCTAGAGTGTCGCAGACCGTGCTCATCGCGCTTCTTTCCTGCCGATATGAGTGACATCGGGCGCCACTCACGCTTCGTCACAGGGCGCGGCATACGGGGGACTTTCAGCCCACGCGCGTCACATCTCCACACGCATAGCCCTGCGCACGCATAAGAGAGCATGCCCTCCATTCGTTCCTGTTGAACGAGGACTTGCTCTATCGTGTATACTCAGGGCCGGAGAGATGATTGCTCGTAGGAGTGGTCGCTCCGCATCCACGGGCCGGTGTCAGATTCGCTGGCGACGATTTCGCGCCCCGCGTCACTGCATTGAGCGGAGAAAAACGTCGCAGGCTGTGATTGTACCACGACATCGCGACGCCGTCAAGCCCTTTTATGCCCTTTTTTCTCCCCCCACGCTCGACAGTGGACGCCCCCTCCCTCACCCCCTCCCCCGCCTTGGCGGGAGAGGGGAGCCAGAACGAGGCTCGCGGCTAGCAACTACCTGAGTTCATGGCTGGTTCGACTTTGTTCACGAAGTCGTTGTAGTTCGTCGCGTAGTGCATGACACCACACTTATCCGAGGCGAAGTAGTAGTTGGGCGACTTCGCAGGCGACGCGCCGATTTCGAGTTGCGTCAGGTTGACATTCGCAATGGGGCCGGGCGGCATGCCAGCCTGCGTGTAGGTGTTGTAGGGGTTTGTCGGCGCGATCTTGTTGCCGTCGCCTTGCAGGTCAGCCCACCACTTGCCATCAGTCGGCGGTTTCTCGGTGTCACGTGCATACTCGACTGAGGGGTCAGATCCCATCTTGTATCCAATGTCAGCTGTCCCCTGCGTCTCGATATTTAGGTAGCGGTTGTGGTAGACCGACGCCACGCCCGCGAGGTTATCGGCGTAGTGGGAGGAGTTTACACCGCTAGCGCTTCTGATTTCCGCTGCTGCAAAGGACGAGATGATCAACGCATCGTTGAGCGCTGTCACGTCATCCTTCGCATCGGGATACGCCGCACGCATCAGGTCAAAGATGTTCTTGCCGTTCACCTGCGCGGCGTTGGCGCGACACTGCTTGGCGTCGTTGATGTAGGCGGCAGGATTGCTGGCTGGCCCTGGGCATAGCTCTTCACCAAACTGGGTCAGCAGTTTCTCGATCACCTGGGTGGTGGTCGCGTCGTGGAAGAAGTAGTAGCCCGCCGGATAGAGGTAGCCCTCCAGCGCGTAGGCCGTCTTCGAGCCGGGCTGCTTGATGAACCAGTACTTCGTCCACAGCTTCGTGCCATCCGGCTCGATGCCCGTCTTCGCCGTCTTCAGGAAGTCGTCGGCGTTGAAGTTGGGCAGCGCCTGGAAGAGGTCGGGATACTGTGTCGCGCGAAGGCTCTCTCGGATGACGACGAAAAACTCGTCGGGCTTGCCCACTTGCAGCTTCTGGATGATCTGGTCCATCGTCATGCCGGGGTTGAGCTGATAGACGCCCTGCTCGATGCCGCGATCCAGCTTCTTGTAGCGCGCCCACGCGCGGAAAAGCAGCGCGTTGCGGATCAGCCCGTCATCTTGCAGGCGCTGGGCCACGCTGGCGGTCGTGTCGCCGCTCTGGACCTGGAAGTTGACGGTGGTCGAGACGTGGCTGTTGGCCGGCTGAAAGACATCCAGCGCGACCGTGCCGCCGACGAATCCGACCACCAGCGCCACCAGCGTGAGGACGACTACAGCAAAACGGGCGAAGCCTTTCATCGGCCATCGTCCTCCTGTCGTTCATCTAACTCATCTAACTCATCTAGCTCATATCGTTCGGCTGGCTCAACCGGCCCGGTCGCGCTGCGCTCGCGGCGCCGCTGCTCCAGCACATCTTCCAGAATGACCGCCGCCGCCTCGCTGTCTATCCGCTCACGCAGGCGCTCTGGCCGCACACCCGCCTGCCGCAGCCGCTCTTCCGCGCGCACGCTGGAGAGCGTCTCGTCGGCGTAGATCAGCGGGACGCCGAGGCGGCGGCGCAGCTTCTCGGCGAACGCCTGGATGGCGCGCGCCTGGCCGTGGAGCTGGCCATCGAAGCTGACGGGCAGCCCGACCACGACCAGTTGCGCCTCGGCCCGCGCGATCTCTTGCGCCACGGCGTCGAGCGCGCCCGCTGTCGTCTTGCGGCGGATCAGCGCGCGCGGCGTGGCGATCAGCTCCAGTTCATCGCTCGCCGCGACGCCGATGCGCGCCTCGCCGACATCCAGCGCGACGATTACCACCTGACGCGCTCCTCGCTGCCTGTCGTTGCCTGTCGCTGATTGACCTGACTGCCACTCGGCGCGACCCGCCACAGCATATCATGGCGGCCAGCGCCCTGGCGCCTGCTGGCCGCCTGCTGGCCATCAGACGCGGGCGGTCGCCAACCCGCCTGCACACGCACGGCAGGCGCCAGCCCAGGCGCCATGCGCTTCGCGGGCGGGCGAGCGCGTGGATGGCAGACGCTCGGCGCGCCGTGACGCCCGCCACGCGAGCGTCACCAGGAAGTCCTATTCAGCCCCAGCGGCGCGGGCGTCGTTGCGTCAGTATGGTAGACTCGTTGAACAAGCGCCTATCGAGCGCCGATCCGCCAATGACGCAGAGCGCCAGGCGACCGCATGGGGGCGCCTGAAGACGCCTGGGGCAGGACGCTTGGGGCGTCAATGGGCCAGCGCCGCTCGGCAGGCCAGCCGCGTGGCGATACGCCTCGGGAGGAGTGACGTATGACCCTGTTCTGGATCGCCATCATCGCGCTGGGTGTGCTGGCGGCGCTCGTCAATTTCGCCATCGCCGCGATCCACCGCGACGAGCCGATGGTGGTGGCCGTGCGCGCGGTGGCGGGGTTGGCGAGCCTCGCGGCGGCGGCGGTCATCGTCGTGGGCAAAGAGGCGAATCTGGTGGGGACCATTCTGCCGTGGTCCTACAAAGTGATCGGCGCGGGCGTCTTTGTCTTCGCCGTCCTCTTCCTGCCATCCATCCTCAGCAAGCGCAGCGCCACGCCCGACGTGACGCTGCAGCAGCGCGCCGCCCGCCCCACCAACGCGACCGTGCGGCTGCGCGAGCAGGGCGCCGATCCCTGGGTCAACTGACGCGCTCGCGACCACGAGCGTGGGCTGGCGCCATCTGACGCCGAGTGGCGGCGCGCGCTTGCGATATGGAATACTGCGAACCGGCGGGCGACTGCGCCTGCCGGTTCATCATGTTCGCGGCATTTGATGGAGAGGACACATGAGCGCCAGCGTGGAGGCGGTGCGCGCGCTACTAGGCGCTCATCTGGGGCCAGCGGCGAGCGCGATGGCACTGAGCCAGGGGCCGAGCCAGGGGCCAGCGGCCAGCGGCGAGCAGCGCCGCGCGGCCTTCGTGGCGCGCGATGGCTCCGGCGCGCTCGACATCCACCTCTATCCTGCCAGCGAGCGCGAGGCCGCGCGGCGCGAGGAGGCTGGGCTAACGCTAGGCGGCGCGGTGGGGCTGGCGCCCGCGCTGGTCTTCGCGGGCGAGGCTGCGCCAGCCGCCGGGCCAGCCGCCGGGCCAGCCGCTGGATTCGATCCGGGCGCCTGGCTGATCGTGGCGCAGGCGCCGGGCGGCGAGCCGCTAGGCCAGCGCCCGCTGACCGACGCCGAGGTGGATAGCTGGCTCTTTTTGCTGCTCACTCTGCACCATCTGCGCCCGGCGCTGGCGAATCAACCCTCCAGCATGAGCGCCGACCTGAGCGGGTGGTGGACGCGCCAGCAGCCCGCCTGGGAGACCTGTCGTGCGGCCTATGGCGGCGCCGCGACCCAACCGCTGCTGCGCGCGCTAACTCAACTGCACGCCATCACGCAAGTGCGCATCGAAACCAACCGCGCGCTGTGGGCGGGCGTGGAGCGTCGGCCCTGCCACGGCGACCCCATCCCGCCGCACCTGATCGAGGACGGCGCGCGGCTGACGCTGATGGAGTGGAGCGGCTTCGGGCTGGGCGATCCGGCCATCGAGGTGGCGCGTGTGGCGGCGCTGGCGGCGCTCACCGAGCAGATCACCAGCGCGCAGTACACCCGCTTCATCGCCGCCTACCTGGATGGCATGCGCGATCTGCGCGACGCGACGCTGGCCGAGCGGCTGCGGCTCTTCGCCTCGGTCGCGCCAATGGGCTTCGCGCTGGCGACGCTGGCGGCGCTGGCTCAGCCCGGAGCCATTCCCCCACGCGCGCGGCGCGGCCTGCTGGCGCAGGTGGCCCGCGCGCTCATCTGGTCGCAAGAGGCGCTCGGCCTGCGCTTCGACCCACCCGCCGCGCTGCTGGCTCCGCTGGGATAGAATCGGTAGCCTACGACTGCTCCAGGCGCAAGAACTCGGCGGGCGTGCGAATGGGGATGCTATCGAATAGCTGGAGGGCAAGTAGGTCGGCGTCTCCGCATACGATGACGCTGGCGGCGCCGCTCACAGCCAGTTCGAGCACATGGTTGTCCTTCACGTCGCGCGCCACATGCAGCTCAACTGTTATCGTGACGAGTGTCGCCTCCCGGGTCAGCGCCGTCAGGAATTGATTGCGATCGCTCGCTGTTACATAGGTCTCGAATTCAGGCCGACTGAGTACGGTTTGCAGTTCGCGGAGCAATGGCGTCGATACCAATATCTTGCCATGATCCTGTCCATAAGCGAATGCCCGACCCGGAACCGAGTCAGGGAAAAGCAGAGCGCTAATGAGGACATTCGTATCAAAGACGGAGCGCGGCTCATGAAGGCTCATCAGCGAGCAACTCCTGAAGCCTCTCCTCGGTAAGGCCGCGCTCCTGCGCGCGCTGGCCGATCATCCTCATCAGGTCGCGCAGCGGCATGCCAGGCGCGCCAGCCTCCAACAGTTGGAGGCTCAGCAGCGCTTCCAGCTTGCGTCGCTCTTCTGGTGACGCGCTCTCGTAGACACGTGCGGCTGACTCATCCACCTGAATAGTGATGGGTTGTGTTGCCATCCTGACCACATCCTTCTGCCATACAACACCTGCGCAGCGAAAACGAGCGCTCATTCGATATCCTCAGTATACGCTGCAGAACGATGCGACAACCTTGGGAACGGGGGCGTCCGCCGAATTGCTGGCTGCGTTCACGTTTCGCTGACCAGCGGTCTGGGATAGGAGGTGATAGGCGCGATACGCCGTGTTGTGAGGTCGCCCGCGCAACCGTTGGCATTTTGCCAACACTACATCGTCCAACCGTCGGAGTGATTCCGACAGTTGAGCGATAGTATCGTTTGGGTTGGGCGCATACGCTCAACTGTCCGATATTTTCGGACCCTTCTCCGCCTGGCACCTCACCCGCCAGAGAAGCCGGGCGGCGCCTCGATGAGCGTGGCGCCCCAGCGCCACACGTCGAGCGCACTTATGGACGCACTGGAGGCGGTCGAGCCGCCTGTGCTGGCGGTGGGCGTGTCGGTCGCGGTCGGCGCAGGCGTTGGCGTGTCGGTGGCCGTGGGGCTGGGCGAGGCGGTCGGCGAGGCCGTGGCTGTCGCGGTCGGCAATGGCGTCGGCGTCGTGATCGGCCCGGTCGGCGCCGACTGGCTGCCCAGCAGCGTCGGAATCGTCACTGGAACCAGTCCGCGCGCCTGCAAACCCGCCAGGATGTACGGCAGCGCGGCGGCGGTCTGCTCGCGCGCCGCCGGACCGTCGTGCATCAGGATGATTGAGCCGGGGTGGACCTGCGCCAGCACGCGCTGCACGATCACCATCGTGCCGGGACGCGACCAGTCCGCCGGGTCATCATTCCAGTTGATGGTCGTCAGGCCAAAGGCGCCTGCCTGCTGTACGATGCCAGAGTTCACAGAGCCATAGGGCGGGCGCCACAGCCACGCGCAGAAGCTCGGCCCCAGGTCAGCATGCAGTTGCTGGATCGTTGCGCCCAGTTGATAGGCGCGCGCGGCGGGTGAGAGCAACTGCATATCGGGATGGTTCCAGGTGTGGACGCCGATCGCGAAGCCATCGGCCGCCTCGCGCCGGATCAGCCACGGGTAGGCGTTGGCATATTGCCCCATCACGAAGAAGGTGGCTGGTGTATGCGTCTTCTCCAGAAAGGAGAGGATCGGCGGCGAGGTGAAGGGAGTGGGGCCATCGTCGAAAGTCAGCGCGACCATATTCGAGGTCGAGCGGCCATAGCTGGCGGCGCTATAGATCACGTTCGAGCGCGGCTTGGGCGCGCCTCCATCCGGGCAGCCCTGCCCCACGCCGCCGCTCCAGCTCCCAGTATAGCTGGCGGTATAGGAACTGGAACTGCCGGAGCCACCGGAGCCGCCGGAACCAGGGGCGGTAGTGGGCGTGGCGGTCGGCTTGTGAGTCTGACCATTAATGGCCGCGACCCCGCTGGTAGGGCCGTCGGCTGGCCAGTCAGCCATGCCGCCAGTCGCCGTTGGGCTGGCGGCCAAACTGGCGCTATCGCCGAAGCCTTCCGGCTGGAGCGGCATCTGACCGAGTGCGCCGATGCCATTGACGGGGCTGAACGTCTGCCAGTCGCTCGCCATCAGGCTGACGGCGACGCCCACTACCAGCAGCGCGCCGACCAGCGCCACCGCGCCCCGCGCGATTAGTCGGGCGCCACGCCGTGCGCGCCTGCCACGCCGTCTGGCCGCTGGCCGCTTCGCCGTGCTGACCTCGCTCGCGCCGCTCTCCTCCAGATCACCCAGATCACCCAGATCACCCAGATGGTCCATGCCGTTCCCTCCCCATGCGTCCGCGACGCCCTTCGGATGGGCGCTCGCGGGCAACGCATCGCGCCGCGCATCAGCGTCGCCTCGCGGATGACGCCAACTCTATCAGACTGCTTCAGGGAAGGCAAGTTAACAGCGTCACATCTTCGTCTCAGGCGCCGCTGTGTGAGGAAGTGACAGCAGCCGTACTCAGGCCACGCCCGCGACGCTGGTGATGAGGAGAACCATCAATTCCACCGCCTGTTCGTCCGAGAGGCCCTGGCGGCGGGCCAGCGAACGCCACGTCTCGAACTCCAGGGCATGGCCGATGGCGGCCAGCAGCAGCGGACGGACGGCTGGCGTGGGGGAGAAGCCCTCGCTCAGGAGGTCGCGGGCCGCGCGAAAGTAGAGCGGCATGCCCTCCAGCGTGGCGGCCAGCGCAGGCATGGATGGCGCATCGCGCAGGATGTTGGCCGTCATCGCCTCTGTCTCGCGGTAGCGAACATACAGATCATCCAGCGCCCGGCGCAGGCGCGCGATGGGGTCGGCGATCTCCGCCCAGGCGCGCGGGTCGGGGTAGGGATGCTCGGCCAGGAAGTGTCGCTGGCAGGCGCGAAAAAGCTCAATCTCGTCGGGGAAGTGGCGATAGACCGTCAGCCGCTCGACCCCCGCCCGCTCGGCGATGGCGCTGATAGTCGTCGCGGCGGGGCCAATCTCCGCGTGCAGTTCGGAGGTGGCGGCGGCGATACGGCGATGCGTCTCGTCCTGCCGCTCGGCGCGCCGCCTGAGCTGATAGCTCCGCTTCTGGCTCATGTTCCCGCCTCATTCGCATCGTATTCGGTAAACATACTTGTTTCGTGATATTGACAGTCACTGCCGCTCTCATTATACTTACCACATCGGTGAACGGTTGCGTTTAGTGAAATGGAGAACAGGCCATGCAGACGGTTGAACTGGCGCCCGGTGTACTCCCCGCTGACGCGGGCAAGCTCGTCCATCTGATGCGGCTGGGTGTGCGCTATCTGGTGCGCGGCGCCGAGACCGGCGGACGGCTGGCGGTGGTCGAGCATCCGCTGCCGCCACGCGCGCTGGGCGCGCCGCTGCACACCCACGAGCGCGAAGACGAGATCACCTATGTCGCGGAGGGGACGGTGGGCGTGCAGATCGGCGACGCCATCTATACCGCCGGCCCCGGCGACACCATCCGCAAGCCACGCGGCATCCCGCACGCCTTCTGGAACGCGGGCGACACGCCCGCGCGCATGTCGGAGATCATCACCCCGGCGGGCTTCGAGGACTACTTCGAGGAGATGGCGGCGCTGTTCGCGGAGGCGCAGGGCGGCCTGCCTGATCCCACGCGCGCGGGCGCGGTGTTGGCGAAGTACGCGCTCTCGCTGGACTTCGGTAGCGTGCCGATCCTGGCGCAGCGCCACGGTCTTCAACTCTAGCGCGCGCCTCGGCGCCCAACCAATCATGGAGGCGCGGGAGTTCTTCCCGCGCCTTTTGACATTCCATAAATTTAGATGTATATCTAAGTTACTGTCTATCTTATTTTAGGAGACTAAGCGCTATGGGACCACAGGATCATCCGTCGCCGTCCGAGGAGCAGGCCAGCGCGAGCCAGCCCCAGGACGCAGCGGAGCGCATGGAGCAATTGCTGAGCTTCCTGAAGGCGCTGGCCGACCTGAGTCGCCTGCGCATCCTGGGGGCGCTGGCTACGCAGGAGCGCACGGTGGAGGAGCTGGCCGACCTGCTCGACCTGAAGGCGCCGACCGTCTCGCACCACCTGGCGCGGCTGCGCGCGCTGGGGCTGGTCGAGACGCGCGCCGACGGCGTGACGCGCTGGAATCGCCTGCGCGTGGCAGGGCTGGAGCGGCTGGCGAAGATGCTGGCGACGCCAGAGGTCGTCTCGACGCTGGCCGCCGATGTGGAGGGCGCGACCTGGGAGCGCAAGACGCTGCGCGACTTCCTCGACGGAGAACGGCTGCGCGAGATTCCGGCGCAGCGCAAGAAGCGTCTGGTCATCCTGCGTTGGCTGGCTGAGCAGTTCGAGTGGGAGCGCGAGTATAGCGAGGCCGAGGTCAACGAAACGCTCAAGCGGCGGCATCCCGACTCGGCCTCGCTGCGCCGCGAATTGATCGGGGAGCGGCTGCTGGCGCGCGAGCGTGGGCGCTACTGGCGCACCGAGCCGCTGACCAACGAGGCGCTGGCCCGCCTGACGCGCAGCCTGGAGTGGGGACGCATTTACACGCTTGACGCGCTGAATGCCATCATCCGCGAGCAGCGTCGCGACGTAGACTCCGCGCGGCGCGAGCTGCTGGCGCACAACATTCTGACGCTGGATGGCGACCACTTCTGGCTGACCCGCCCGCCCGAGGATCTGCTGACGTGAGCCAGGTGGAGACGCAGCCTGGCCAGCGCCAAAATCCATGACAAACAGGCGCCCCCTCTTCACGCGGGAGAGGGGGCGCCGTTCTTCGGTTCGTCGAATTAACTGTTCTTGCCCATGCGCACGCGCCAGACCTCCGGCCCGGACTCCAGATAGTCCCAGATCAGCTCACCGGGATACTCCGCGACGAGCTGATAGCGCAGCGGCTTGGGGTCGTGGTCGTTGACGAGGATGAAGCTCTCGCCGACGCTGAGCGCGTCGAACTTTTCGAAGATCACCGCGTGGCGGCGCATCGGCGGCAGGGAGCGCACATCCAGCGGCTCATCGCCCTGGCGCGACGGCGCGGCCTCCTCAGCTTCCGCGTGCAGCGCCGCCAGCAGCGCCTGCTGGTCGCCAGCGCCGACCACCTGATCAATCAGTGGCAGATAGACGCGCTCCTCCTTCTCCAGATGCACGCGGAAGAGGCTCCGCAGCTGGATCATCTCGCGCTGGAGTCGCCGTGCGATCGGGCCGCGCTCGCTGGCGCTCGCCGTGCGCAGCTTCTCGGACAGCGCGGCGATATCGCGCGCATACTGGCCCAGGTATTCATGGTCAACGCTCATCGTCGCCGTGGGTCGGCCATGCTCACGCAGCACGGGATCGAGCGCCGGATACAGCGTGCGCTCCTCGCCCTGGGCGTGCGGCAGCAGATCACCCGAGAGGAAACCGGTCACGCCATCGAGCAGGCGGGTCAACTCCGCCGCGTCGTAGCCCGCGCCGGCTGTCGCGCCTAGCTCATCAATCTCTCTGGCGTAGTCGTCCAGTGTGTTGGCCAGCGAGCGATGGTGCTCGCGGATGGCGGTGGTCAGGCTGTGGGTCACTGTGTCACTCATCGAACCGTGGTTCCTTTCCAGGCAGGCGCGGACAGGCGATGCGCCTGGCCTGCGGTCGTATCGCTGAAGATGCTCTGGTACTCAGGCGCCAGCGGGCGCCGCTGGTTGCAGTATGGCGCGGGCGGAAGGGCGTTCGCAGCGACTTTTGTCATACTGCCGCCGCTGCGACAAAGGTCGCAGCCAGCGCCGCTTGTCGCCGCGTATCGTGGGTGGTGGACGATGGCGACACAGCGCCTGCGGGCATGACGCCCGCAGGCCACAAGGAGACGCACAATGGACAAACCACTGGCGCAGTCCGCGCCCGCTGAGGCGGCGAGCGACATGGCGCCCGCGACGATATCGGACGAGACAATGGAGCGCATCTACGCGGCGCTGCACATGGTTGATGATCCAGAGCTGGGCATCAATATCGTGGACCTCGGCCTGATCTATGGCGTCCAGATGCGCGAGGATGGCTTCGTGACGATCACCATGACGCTCACGACGCCCGGCTGCCCGATGCACGCCTCGCTGGCCGATGGCGTTGGCGCGGCGCTCTCGCAGGTTCCGGGTGTCACTGGCGGCGAGATTCATCTGGTCTGGGAGCCGCGCTGGACGCCCGACATGCTGACCGAGGAGGGTCGGTCGGCGCTCGGCTACTATTGACCCGCTAGCGAGCTATGATTGGGTCGCGCCCACCCGACCGATGACGGGGCGCGGCAGTTGTGGGGCGGCGTGTGGCGCATGTGGCGCCAGCACGCCGAGGATATTGGCGGCGGCGACCACCAGCCCGATCCCCAGCGCCGCCGCCGCGAGTTGCATCGGCAGCGTCCAGCCGAGCAGCGCGCAGAGCGCCGTGGCAGGCAGGGCGATGTTGATGAGCCAGAAGCTGAGCGCGGCGCCACGCTGATCCACCAGGTCGCGCATCAGCGGCACGCGCTCGCGGCCCACGCGAGGCGCATAGCGCGCCTGCCAGACCAGGAACGGCACGATCTTGTAGAGGTAGCCGATGACGCTCTGGCCCAGCCAACCGACCAACGCCAGCAGTCCCAGCGCTACCAGCGCGGGCGCCCCGCCCAGCGGCCCACTCGGCCATAGCGCCACGATCACGCCCGCCGGGATGACCACGCACAGATAACCCACCGCCGCGATGCCGTGGCGCTGAGTCGTGTCGAGCATCTTGCGCTTGCGGACGCGCAGCATGCGCGAGTAGTCCCAGGCGAAGAGCCAGACGGCGGCGATCAATGCCAGGCCGCCGATCCACTGGAGCCAGCCCCAGCCCAGCGCGAAGCCCGCCGCCAGCCCCAGCACGCCGCCATTGAGCAGCGCGAAGTTGCGGCGACCGAGCGCATCGCTGTGGTCGTGCGCCAGGGCGAACAGGCGCGTCAGCGTGTAGGAGACGCCCATCAGCGTCGTGGTGAGCCAGCCGACCACCCCCAGCGCGATATGCGTCGGCAGAAGGCGCGTCACCGCCGGGCCGAGGAAGCCAAACTGGAGGTTCAGCGCCGCTGTCAGGCCGAGGCTGACGACCACGCAGAGGTAGGTGGCCGAGGCCGCCAGATAGCGCGCCGAGAGCGGGCGCTTCGTCGCGCGGATGATCGTCGCGCCGAGCATGCCAACGTAGTGCGCGATGGCGATCACGACCAGCGATCCGCCCGCGATCATCAGCGGCGGGTGCGCCAGCCAGAAGCCCGTCACCAGCAGCACGACCCCCGCCAGGTAGACGGGATATTGCGCCCGCACGAGCCACGTCGCGCGCAGCGGGCTTTCGAGGATGACTGGCGCGAGTTGAAGCGATGCCCCCATGATCGTCATCGTCAGCCAGCCCAATGTCACGACGTGGACGAGCGCAAGCGTGTGGGGAGCGGCGAGCGAGAGCAGCGCCTGTGGCGCGATGAAGGGCAGCAGCGCGCCAAACAGCGCCGCCGCCACCGCGCCGGTCAGCAGAAAGGGTAGCGGTATCCACAGCGGCAGTGCGCCCGACGCGGTGGATCCAGCCAGTGAGATGGCTGGACCGCCGGGCGCAGCGGGCGGCGTGGGCGGTGTGGGCGCTGGCCCCACGCGGATAGAACTATTCGTCATGCGACGCCTCTCACCACTCGCTCTTCCGATCTCGCCGATCGCTCCACACGCTCCACTTGACGTCTCCTCGCGGCTGGCGACTACTGCGCGCGGGTGAACCGCACGACCCACTCATCGGCGGCGAGGCGCTGCGTCTCGTGCGTGAATCCCTGCGCGCCGAGCGCGCCATAGAGCGGCGCAGGCTCGAATGGCGCGACGAGTACGAGCGATTGCCCCGCTGGCACGGTCGCCGCCGCCTCCATGATGGCGACGAATGGCTCGCCACCCTCGGCCAGCGTTGGCCGCACATCCAGCGCCGCCGCGGCGGTCGCGATCCAGTCCTGCGCGACGGCTGCGTCGCTCTTCACCACGTCCCCTTGCATCGTACGCCTCCTATAGTGGTCAATGCTTGATCGTGTCGGGAGCGCATCCAGCGCGATGCCGCATGATCCGGCGGAAACGCGTATGAACTGGCATTGCGCCCGACTTCGCTGAGAGTGTACGCTGGACGTGTGTGCAGTGGCTGCGACCTTTGTCGCAGCGGAGTCGCCCCGGGTAGCAGGGGAACGACTGAGAAACGGTGAGAAACGGATGGCATGGGCATGACGGTTTCGCCTGAGGCGCTGCGCCAGGCGCCCTTCTTCGCGGCGCTGTCCGCCGATGACCTGGCGCACGTCGCCGCGGTGACGGTCGAGCGCCACTATGAGCGCGGCGACATCATCATCCTCGCCGGGCAGGATGGCGGCGGACTCTACTTCGTGCGGCAGGGGCTGGTGAAGGTCTATCGCACCTCGGAGGAAGGCAAGGAGCAGACGCTGCGGCTGATAGACGCTGGTAACACGTTCAACGATGTGCCCGCGCTGGATGGCGGACCGAATCCGGCCAGCGCGATGGCAATGGAGCCGACGGTAGCCTACGTGACTAGCGGCTTGCAGCTGCGCCGCCTGATCGCTGAGCGACCGGGCATCGCGCTAGCCACCGTCCACACGATGGCCGAGGCGCTGCGCGGCCTGGTGGCGCTCGTGGAGGATCTCTCGTTCCGCAGCGTGCGTGCGCGCGTCGCCAAGATATTACTGGATCAGGAGCAGACCAGCGTGGCGGCGACGCCGCGCCACCGCCTGACACAGCAAGAGATCGCGGCGCTGGCAGGCACCGCACGTGAGATGGTTGGGCGCGCGCTCAAAGAGCTGGAGGGCGCGGGCGCCATCCGCAACGAACACGGGCGCGTCACCATCCTCAGCGACGAGCGCCTGCGCGCGCTGGCCAGCTAGGGGCTACCTGACGAATCGCGGGACTGCGCCATTCTCCCGAACAGCAGGCGATGCAGGAGGAGTGCGAGATAACTGGACGTGGTGGAGTGACCGATCGGGCCTGGAGTGTTAGACAGACCCTGGTCTTCAGTCTCGACGAGTTGTCAGGAAGCCGCGGGTCAGGTAGAGCGCAGCTAACACTCGCGCGTCAACAAGGCGCCCCTCAGCGATCAGTCGGTCGAAAGCATCCGGCCCTTCAAGGGCCACCCGCTCCACCGCGATCTCATATGCCTCGTCGCCCTGCAACTTGCGCGGGGAGAGATCACGGGCCAGATACACATAGCTTATGAGCCGGAGATATTTCGAGAACGGGCGCAGTGCGCCGAGGAAGTCCAGACGACCCGCGTGCAGACCGACTTCCTCCTGTAGCTCGCGGTCGGCCGTCACTTCATGCGGCTCGCCTGGCTCCTCCGTGCCGCCTGGCAAGATCAGCGTCTGTTCGCCGAAGGCCGCAGATGGCTCGATGGTGAGAATCACTTCGCCTGCTTCGCTGAGCGCGACCACCAACACCTCGTTGCGCGTGCCAACGAACACCTCACCTTGCGCATCGCGCTCGAAGCGAAAGTATTCGCCTGCCTGCCACTCCATCCCATTCTCCTCCCCAGGCGCCTGCCCGCTCGCTGATAACGATATCTGGATGGTTCCTGGCTCACGATCTCAGTCAGGTTGGGTCCAGTCTACATGAGGAGCGCAAGAGAGGGCGCAAGAGGAGTTTCTGAACTCGGTGCGGCCAGGGGGACAGTGGCATACCCCGCGTTCTCCGGCGCATGCCTCGAGATCATACACGCCGAACCGATGCAGGAAGCCGCCGAGTGGTCTCCAGCACGCGCCCTGGCGCCATTCACCTGATTTGCCATGTGATTCGCCATGCCACGCGCCGAAACCTCCCGGCGCAGCTTCCCCTTTCCCTCGCAGGGAACTGGGCCAGGGAGAGAAGTCGCGCGGTGTGCTACCATCTATGCGAGCGCGCCAGCGCAAACCCGCGCCGCGGCGCCGCGATTAGCGCGACTATGGGAGTGAGCAGATGGGCGACACAACCAGCCAGAACTCATCCGCCGACCAGCCAGAGCCACGCCAGCCCGCACCGCCCAGCGCCCAGCGCGCCTGGGAGATCGAGCAGGCGCGTCGCCGCGCGGTGCGCGATCTGGTCGAGCAGCGCATCCAGGAAGCGCGCGAGGAGGGTAAGTTCGACAACCTGAGCGGAATGGGCAAGCCGCTGCGGCTGGAGGAGAACATCTGGGCGGGCGACAAGGCGCTGGCCTATCACCTGCTCAAGAGCAACGACGCGGCGCCGCAGGAGCTGGAACGCGGGCGCGAGATAGACCGCGACCTGGCCCGCGCCGAGGAGCCAGTGCGGCTACTGCGCCATCGCCGCGACACGCTGGCCGCGCGACGCCACCTCTTCGCCAGCGACCGCCGCGCCTACAACACGCTGCGAGCGTCCACCGAGCGGCGCTATGCCGAGGCGCTGCGCGAGATCAACAGCCGCATCCTCAGTCTGAATATCATCGCCCCGCCCGCGCTGCACCGCCGCCTGATTGATGTCGAGGCGCGGCTGGCGCGCTTCCGCGAAGAGTTCCCGCCGCTGGATGAATCGAACGCCTGACATCATCTGAGAGCGCGTAATACGGCAGGGGAGGGTTGTCGTGGGTATGTCGCCGCGCCGGGAGCCGGGTGCGCATCCTGGCCTCTTTACGGATATGTATCATCCCGACGCCGCCTATGTGAGTTGGGTGACGGGGCGCAATGGCCTCACCACCTTCGACCTCTACGCTCGCACGGCGCCTTTCGACGGCGGCTATCTGCTGGTCGCCGGGCTGGAGGCCGCGCTGGAGTTCGTCGAGTCGTTCCGCTACGAGCCAGATGAGCTGGCCTTTCTGGCGCGCATCCGCGACTACGACGCCGCCTTTCTGGATGAGCTGGCGACGCTGCGCTTCACCGGCGACATCTCGGCGATGCCCGAGGGCAGCATCGCTTTCCCCAATGAGCCGCTGCTGCGTGTCACGGCGCCCTTCCGCGAGGCCGTGCTGATGGAGGCCGGGCTGCTCCAGGCGATCAACCTGGCGACCCTGATCGCCACCAAAGCTGCGCGCATCGTCCACGCCGCCCAGCGCCGCCGCGTCTCGGAGTTTGCCTTTCGCCGCGCGCAGAATCCGCTGGTGGTGGCGCGCTCGTCCTACATCGGCGGCGCGTCGTCCACCTCGCTGCTGGCGGCGGCCTTCGAGTATCGTCTACTGGCCACTGGCACTGTGCCGCACGCGCTGATCCAGCTCTACCCCTCCGAAGAAGAGGCCTTCCTGGCGGTGGCGCAATCGTTCAACCGCTACACGCTGCTGCTCGACACCTACGACCCGCGCGCCGCCATCCACACCGCCATCGCCGTCGCCCAGCGCATGGCGGATGAGCTAGGTCATACGCTGGCCGCCGTGCGACTGGATAGCGGCGATCTGGTAGCCGACAGTCAGTATGTGCGTGCACGGCTGGCCGAAGCGGGCATGCAGTCGGTGCGCATCCTGGCCAGCGGCGACCTCGATGAGTTCGAGATCGTTGATCTGCTGGCGGCGGGCGCCGAGATAGACGCCTTTGGCGTGGGGACGGCGCTGGGCGTGGGTGCGGGCAATGTGGCGCGCGGCGTGAATGGCGCGACGCTCGGCGGAGTCTATAAGGAAGTGTGGTACGTGGACGAGGACGGCGAAGAGCATCCCAAGCTGAAGCTGGCGGCGGAAAAGACCACCTGGCCGGGTCGCAAAGCGGTCTACCGGCATCCGCGCTGGGAGGAAGATGTCGTGCAGCTCGAATCGGAGCCAGCGCCGACCGGCTATCAACGGCTGCTGCGCCCGGTCATGCGCCAGGGCCGCGTCATCCCCGGCAGCCTGCCGCCGCTCTCTGAGATCTGGGAGCTGGCGCAGGCCAATCTGCGCGCGCTGCCAGAAGCCTATCACGCGCTGAAGGTCAGCGACCCCTATCCAGTGCGCTTCAGCGAAGCGCTGTGCTCGCTGCGCATGGAGGCGATTCGCGAGGTCCAGGCGCGCGCCGGGTCGGGGGTGGCTGCCTCCGGCGACAACACCGACGCCGCAGGTCCCGCTGCCGGGCCAGCGCCGCGCAAACGCAGCGGCGACGATGCCGCTGACTAGGTAGACAGCCACACATATTTGGAGGCGCGACCAGGCTGGCGGTTGAAACCGCGCCTGGGTGGCCCTTCGGGCCGCAAAGTCCGCCTGCGCGGACTCGGACCCCAACCCGCGCAGGCGGGTTTCGCGGCGGCGCGCACGCCGCCTCCCAGGCGCGAATTCATTCGCCAGCAGGCGAACGTCGCGAACCAGGGTGACGACCTACTTAAACGTTTATCTCATCAACGTTCATCTCATCCACACAGCGCTAGCTTGCTGACTAGACGTTCATCTCGTCTACGTAGCACCAGCGCCAGCTTGCCGAGGGGTAGTTCTCGATGATGGGATGCCCCGTCGTGTGGTAGTGCTTCGTCGCATGCTTGTTCTTCGAGGCATCGCAGCAGCCCACATGCCCGCATTCCAGGCACATGCGCAGTTGCACCCAGCTATCGCCCATCTTCAGGCACTCCTCACAGCCTTGTGCGCTGGGCGCCACATCGTGAACCATATCGAGATGCGTGCAGGGAGTCGCCATGTCGCCGCTCCTTTGTCAGCGCGCCCGTCACGGCGCGATACAACGTCATGTCGCAGAGCGTAGCGCCGCTGGAGTCGCCGAGGCCAGCGTGCCGAGCGCTCAGCGCGGGCGCTCCACCGCTGCGCCTGACCGCGCCTGTCGCCCGCCAGGCCACTGGCCCGCCTGCTTGACCAGCGCGCGGAAGCCGCGACCCTCGATCATCAGCGCCGCCACGAGCGCGGAGCCGAGCGCCAGCGCCGCGCCGATCAGGCTCACCGCACGGAACGCGCTCAGGAAGGCTTGATTGACCGCCCGCGTGATGGCCGCCGCCAGCGCTGGCGGTGTCCCTGGCGGAGCCGTGGCCCCCGCCAGCAAGCCGCGCTGCGCGTCCATCGCGCTCTGGAGCGCCGGGCTGAGATTCAGCGCCGCCAGATGCGCATCGAAGGCGGGATTGAAGATCGAGACGAAGATCAAGTTCATCAGCGCGATGGCGATCAGTCCGGCGGTGCGCGAGACGGAATTGTTGATGCCCGACGCCGCGCCCGACTGCGCCACCGGCGCCGAGTTCATCACCGAGGTGGTCAGCGGCGCGATCACCAGCGCCATGCCCAGGCTCAGGACGAGAATGGCGGGGAAGAACGTTACCCAATAGGCGCCGCCGATGCCCGGCAGCGCAAAGAGTGCGAAGCCCGCCGCCGCCAGCGTGGCGCCAGCGACCAGCGGAACCCTGGCGCCGATGCGCTGGATCAACCCACCCGACCAGCGCGAGAGCAGGAAGATGACGATGGTGAAGGGCAGCAGCGCCGCGCCTGCCTCCGCTGGGGAATAGCCCTGCGCCTGCTGAAGATTGAAGGGCAGGAAGTAGAGCGCGCCACCCAGCGCGCCATAGAGCAGCAGAGTCAGCAGATTGGCGCCCGCGAAGGTGCGCGAATTGAAGAGGCGCAGCGGCATCATCGGCGCTGGGCTGCGCATCTCGACCAGCGCGAAGACTATCAGCCCGGCGACGCCAGCGGCGATGGCGATCAGCACGAGCGGCGCGGAGAGCCCCAGCGAACTCGCTTCGATCAGTCCGAAGACCAGCGCGCCCAGCCCCAGCGTGGCCAGCGCGGCGCCTTGCCAGTCGAGCGGGCCGCTGACCTCGTCATCGCGGCTCTCGTCCACACGCCAGAAGATGATGACCAGCGTGATCGCCGCCAGCGGCGCATTGATGAAGAAGACCCAGCGCCACGAGAGCGTCTGCACCAGCCAGCCACCCAGCACCGGCCCCAGCGCGGTCGTCACCGTCGTCAGCGACGACCACGCGCCGATCGCCGCGCCGCGCCGCTTTTCATCAAAGGTGGCGCTGATGATGGCCAGGCTGCCCGGCACGAGCAGCGCCCCGCCGATGCCCTGCGCCGCCCGCGCGACGATCAGCGTGGTGATGGTGGGCGCGAAGCCGCAGGCCATCGAAGCCAGCGTGAAGATGATGATGCCCAGTGTGTAGATACGGCGGCGTCCGAAGCGATCGCCAAACGACCCGCCGACCAGAATCAGCGCCGAGAGAAAAAGCGAATAGGCTTCGATCACCCATTGCAGGTGCGCTGCGCTGGCGTTCAGATCGCGCTGGATCACTGGCAGCGCGACGTTGACCACCGTGCCATCAATGAAGGAGAGGCTGGAGCCGAGGATCGTCGCCACCAGCGTCCACGTGGGATGCGCGGCGACGCTGGAGCCTGCGCGTCGGCTCCGAATGATCTCCTCGTCGCAGGGATGCTTGACAGGCGTATTCAACTGGCTCCCCCAGGCTCTGCGTGCTGACGCGCGGTCGCCAGGACTGTTTTGGATCGTCTGGCAAAGCGCGAGAGATTACCGTGGCAATTTGCGCGATCTACCGTCATAATACTGACTACTGAGGCGCGGCGTGGACCTCCTGGCCCCTCCATCGCCGCGCAGGGACGCCGCCGAAAGGCGCCAAAAGGCGGGCCAGCCGTTCCTCATCTGACCACCGCGAGTGCGTGTATGTGCGTGTACGTATTAGAGCACGGCTTAGAGCGCGGCGCGTTGAGCTTGGCCGTCTCGCCATCCGCGCGCCACAGCCAGTCACGACGCAGTGATGATCCCGTGGCGGCAGGCGCAACCGCCTGCGTATGGAGCAATGAGTGCGCCATAGGTGTACGAGACCCTTGAGCGCAGCGTCAAGCACACGCGAGGGTAGAACTATGAAGCCATCCCCTTCGCTCTCGTTCGTCGATCTGGGAGAAGAGCTGGCGCCACTCCAGGCCGCGACGTGGAATGGCCTACTGATGACGCACGCCACGATTACCCGGCAGCTCGACGCCATGCTACGCGCCTCACACCAGTTGGGGCTATCGGCCTATGCGGTGCTGCTGCGGCTGGCGCGCGCGCCCGCCTGCCGCCTGCGCATGACCGAACTGGCCGCCGCCGCGCCGCTGACGCTCAGCGGCATCAGCCGCATGGTCGGACGACTGGAGCGCGATGGCCTGGTGCGGCGCGAGGGCAGCGCCGAGGATGGGCGTGTCGCCTGCGCTACGCTCACTAGCGATGGCGCCAAGCGGCTGCGCGCCGCGCACCAGACCTACCTCGACGGTGTGCGCCGCCTGTTTCTGGCGCATTTCAGCGAGCAGGAGCTTGAAACGCTCGACGGCTACTGGCTCCGGCTCAGCGGCGCGCCGTAAGCGAGCCGACCGCTCCCCTTGCTCTGTGCGCGGGAAGCGAGCGCCCACGTTGAGGATAGCGCGCGGGGTTGAGACATCAGCATATCGGCGTAGACAGCGCCTCCCAAACGCTGTACACTGGCGACCAGTCAGTGGCGACACAGCAACCGGGAGGCGCTGCGATGTTGATTCGATTTGGTGTGATGATCGTCGCCTGGCTGGCCATTCTGAGCGGCCTGATCGGCGCAGTGATCGGAGCCTTTGCCGTGCTGGTGGGCGCCGTGCTCGATGTCGAGGCGGGCGCTCAGGCGGCGGGCGCGCTCAACATGCAGGGCATCGGCGGCATGGCGCTGGTGGCGGTCGGGCTGAGCTTCGCCATCATCGGCGTGGCGCAGGTCATCTTTGGCGTGGGGCTGTGGCAGTTCCGTGGCTGGGCCGTGCGCTTGGGCATCGGGATCGAGGTCCTGATGCTGATCGGCTCCATCATCGGCCTCTTTACTGGCGCTTTCACCATCCCCTCGCTCATCACCACGCTCGTCTCCGCCACCATCCTGGCCGTGCTGCTCAGCCCGCACGTGCGCAAGCATGTCCGGCAGATCCGTGAGCGCGCTCAGGAGCCAGCGACCCTGAACAGCGCGACCACCATCCAACGCCGGTAATCACCGTCCGTAGCGCGCGTGTTCGACCTTCAGGCAGCGATCCACCACCACGCGCAGCCCGCCGCGCTCGGCGATGGCCTCACCCGCTGGGCTGATGACATCGTACTGGAGCCACAGCGCCTTCGCGCCGATCTTCACCGCCTCCTCGGCGATGGCTGGCACGTACTCCGACCGCCGGAAGACATCCACGATGTCCACTGGAACGGGGATGTCGCTGAGCGTCGGATAGCATGTCTCACCCAGGATTGTCTGCTCGTTTGGATTGACCGGGATGATGCGATAGCCCTGCGCTTGCAGGTAGCGCGCGACGCCGTGGCTGGGCCGCCAAGGGCTGGGCGAGAGGCCAACAACCGCGATGGTCCGCGCCTCGCGCAGGATGGCGCGGATCGTCTCGGTATCCTGGTAGCGCGCCGGAACCACGGCGTCGTCTTCATCTTCTGTGTCGGTCGTATCGCTCACTGATGATGTCTCCTTCGCGCGGCCCTCACCCCTGCCCCTCTCCCAGAAGGAGAGGGGAGTGTTGCTCGCCTGACGGGTTCCGTTGATGGCTGGCCGCTCGAATGCGCTCGCCGCTAGTCAACTTTCGCGGGCGGGATGATGGGCAGGATGATCGCTGAGGGGCGCGCGGCGTCATGGTAGATGGTCTGCTCGGCCACCGCCATCTCGCTGGTTACGCCCAGCGGCGCGCCCGTATTCAGGTTGCGATCATACTTTGGGAAGGCCGCCGAGGCGATCTGCGCCGCGATGCGATGCCCC
>JAICVT010000447.1 GCA_025935235.1 Ktedonobacterales bacterium
CATCAGATTGACGGCCCGGGGGCCTTCGGTGGGGAAGAACGAGGTCGGCTCAGGGCAGTTGTCGAAGCAGGTAAAGCCTGCGAAGATCGCCATGAGGGATCCCGCGCCAAACGCGAGCAACACGGCGCAGACGGCGAAGAATCGTCCGAGGACGAGCAAGGGCATGGCAGCCTTCGGCATGACGCCTCCTGACGTAGCGCGGCGCGGACGGGCGGGCAGGCGCCGCAAGCTGGCGCTCGTCGCGGAGAAGTATAGCACGCGGGCGTGGAGAGCCACGGCTGCGCCGCGCTCACCCCAGCCCTCTCCCAGAGGGAGAGGGAGCGGAGCCTGGTCATGTGCGGCGTACACCATCCTGGCCGCGTCCACGCCCCGTAGCTCCCCTCTCCCGCAAAGCGGGGGAGGGGTTGGGGGTGGGGGCGCGCCTACGTCAGCCGCTGCTCCAGCCAGGCGCTCAGATCGGCGTAGACCTCGGGCGAGACGCCGTGGCCCATCGGATACTCGCGATAGGTGAGGTCAACGCGCTGGCGCTCCAGCAGGTCGCGGGCGGCGCGCGCCTGTGCGATGGCGATGGTCATGTCGTGGGTTCCATGCGCCATGAAGACGGGCAGCCCGGCGGTCTCATTGGGCGAGGCGAGCCACTGCTCGGCCTCCTGTGGGATGCGCCCGGAGAGCGCGACCACGCCCGCGAAGCGTCTGGGATGGCTGAGCGCCGTGACCAGTGAGATGATGGCGCCCTGGCTGAACCCCAGCGTATAGACCTGATCGGGGTCGGCGCCGTAGGCCATCACCGCCGCGCCCAGGAAGTCGGCGTAGCGCTTGCGGCTGGCGTCGAGCTGCTCGGCGTTGACCTGCGTGCCGTGGGTCGAATACTGGATACCGAACCAGGCGTAGGCGCCCGGCGCGTTCTCCAGCGGGGCGCGCACGCTGACGACGACACAGCGCGGGGCCAAGGTATCCGCCAGGCTGAAGAGGTCGCGCTCGTTGCTATTGAGGCCGTGCGCCAGCGCCAGCAACGGCGGCCGCGCTCCGGACGCTGGCTCCGTCAGCGGCTGCCGAACGAGGTGAACGAGCGGCAACCCGTCGACTGGCGCGCTGGCATCTATCTGGTCATCCATTGGGCTGCTCCTGAGGCGCTGGAAGCGAGAACGAGGCATCGGCTGCTGCCGGGCGACGATGTGCGTTGACAGGCTCACATGCGCAATGGTACACTATTTCCCGCTGGCTCAGCATGGGCAAGCGCGCCAAGGTAGCTCAGTCGGTAGAGCACAGCACTGAAAATGCTGGCGTCGGCGGTTCGATTCCGCCCCTTGGCACCGGAACTTCTCGATTGGCGTCCAGCCTCAGCGGTTCGATTCCGCCCCTTAGCGCCCGTAGAACCCATAGAGCGGCGACTATCCAGACAGGATAGTCGCCGCTTTCGCGTGTTTGAGCGGCGCCTGCACACGCACGGCGCATCAGGGCGCGATGGTCGCGGCGGGGATCGTCGGCGGCGGTGAGGGCGTGCCAGAGACGCGCGAACCGAAGGGGAACAGATCGAGGTTGATCCACTGGTTGTGGTAGAGCGTCTCCAGGTGCATCACCGGCTGCAGCTCCCACTCGGTGGCGCGCTGCTGAGCGATGAACGACGGCGGCTCCTGATCGTAGACCAGATAGCCGCTGACGCGCACCACCTGCCCCACCAGCCGCCGGAAGGTGTAATCCGTCCAGCCGGGGCGCGACGCCTGGATGCGCGGCGTCACCACCACCACCAGCGTCGTCGCCAGCGCGTCGCCTGCGCCCTCGCCGATCCACAGATACCAGTCGCGGCTGGTGTCGGAGCCGCAGTTGGCGGCGGTGGGGCCACCCTTGCGCGCGGCAACCACCCAGCCCGTCGTGCGGATCGCCGTCCCCTCATACAGCGCGATGCGCTTGGCGTCGGCGCTGGACCACGCGCCGCGGTCTTTGCCATCCACCTGCGGTGTGGTGGGAACCGTCATCACGGTGCTGATGTCGGTGACGCGATAGCCATTGGGCGGGTTGTCGTCCTCGCGGTTGTAGAGGGTGTTCAGCGCGGGATCACCGCCCTGACCCTGCGGCGGGCAGCCCTGGAAGGTCGTGGCGCTGGGCGTCGAGCGCGCCAGATTGCTCGGCAGATAATCAGTATTGGATCCGCCGATAGACTGGAGCACGCTGCACCCCGTGAGGGCGGTGGCGAACAGTGCGAGGCACGACACAGCGAGGAAGGCGCGCGAGACGCGACGCGAGACGCGACGCGAGACGCGAGCGGAGCGAAAACGCATGGCAGGGGCCTGTCTTTCGAGAACGCAGCGAGCAGATAGCATATAGTGGTAGGCGCGACCTCAGTCGCCAGCTAGCGGTTTGGTCTGCCTACGACAATGCCATACTCGCGCGCTCCCGTCAAACATCTCGCCAGCATGCTCAGCGAACGCCAAGCGGGCGCCTCGCTCGCCCGGCGGCGCTGCGAGGCGCTACGCGGCGCCAGGGCTGGCCTTATGAGCGGTCAGCGCTGTGCGCCGCGCCACGCTCGGCAAACGATCCGGCGGGCCACAGCTCGATGTGATCGCCCGCCAGATGCACGCGCGCGCGCCCGCCAAAGTTGATCGCGTCGAGCGCGGGCCGTGGAATCTGCAAGCGCCCCACGCCATCAATGATGACCGTCTCCTCGGCGGCCTCGGAATGCACGACTTCAGTGCTGGTGCGGCCATCGCGGATGGCGACCGAGCGATCCATCACCTCAGCCACATGCGGGTCGTGGGTCACGAGGATGGTCGTCAGGCCCAGCTCCGAGTTCAGACTGCGCAGCAGCTTCAGTGCCTCTGCCGCCGTGGCGCTATCCAGCTCGCCGGTTGGCTCATCGGCCAGCAACAGCGGCGGCTCATTGGCCAGCGCCACCGCCAGTGCGCCACGCTGCTGCTCGCCGCCAGAGAGCCGCTCGGGCTTGTGGTCAACACGGTCGCCCAGCCCCACCAGCCGCAGCAGCTCCCGCGCGCGCGCGCGGCGCTTGCCAGCCGGATAGCCCGCCAGCAGCATCGGCGTCACCACGTTGTCGAGCAGCGTCAGGTCGCTGAGCAGGTTGCGGCTGGTCTGTTGCCACACATGCCCTACAATTCTACGCCGGTAGAGCAGCCGCTCGCGGCGGCTCAGGTGGGTGAGGTCCACACCGGCCACCTCGCAGCGGCCCGCGCTGGGGTCGTCCAGCCCGCCGAGGATATTGAGCAGCGTGCTCTTGCCCGCGCCCGATGGCCCCACCAGCGCCAGCATCTCGCCCTGTGGCAC
>JAICVT010000389.1 GCA_025935235.1 Ktedonobacterales bacterium
ACGCTCGCACGCGCGCCCGCGTGGCTGGCCGCGCCGCTCACTGTCGCCGCGCCGTAGGGCTTGCCATCCAGATAGACCTGCCCCTGGATGACGGCGGTGGGCTGGCCGGGCCGCCCTTGCAGCGGCCACTGGCCGAGCCACTGGAGCAGCCCCACCGGCGCGCCATAGATCAGGCGCAGCGCGGGATCCCACTGCGTTACCTGCGCGGCCACGGCGCCCGGCGCGGGCTGATGGGTGGCTGGCGAGAGCAGCGCGGGCGTGGGGAAGCGCTCGATGCGCAGCGAGACCGACGCGCTGGCAATCGTGTCGCTGATCTCGCGCGCCATGATCGTGATGGTATACGCTCCCGGCGGCGCGCCCGCTGGCGGCGCCACCTGCGCCCGATAGACGCCCGGCGAGGCGCTGTCATCCAGCGTGAAGTCCTGCGTATACTGGCCCGCGCCGCCGGTGTAGGTCAGCGCGCCAGTCAGGCTGTAGCGCGTGCCGGTGATCGCCACCCCTCTGCTCTGGAGCTGCGCGGCGATGGCTAGCGGCTGCCCCAGCGGCGCCACCTGCTGCCCGCTGGGCGCCAGGATACTCAGCCCCAGCGTCGAGACTTTCAGGCTGTCCATCAGGAACTGGCCAGAGCCAGTGACATTGAGCTGCCACGCGCCCTGCTGCGGATTGGGGATCGAGAAGATCGCGTAGTGCGGGTCGCCCGCGAAGAGCACGCCCGCCGTGGAGGATGAGAGCGTCTGGCCGTTCGGCGCGGTCAGCGTGACGGTCGTCGAGGGCGAGTCTTTCACCGCGACTACCGCGAGCTGGCTCACGAAGTCGCCAACCGAAAAGTTGCGCGAGACCGTCGCGCCGCCCAGCGCCGTCGGCGGGATGTCGTGGGTGACGATGCGGCCGTTGCGCTGGGCGAAGATGTCCACGAAGAAGGGCGCGATATTCAGCGCCGAGACGCCCGGCACGACGCCGTGTGCGTCATCGTAATAGCTGCCTCCAGTGGCGTCGGCCAGCCCACTCAGGAAGGAGTGCAAGCCCTGATCGGCGCCCAGCGCCACCGCGTCAATAGGGAAGCCATCCTGCTTGAATTGCGGCAGCAGGTCATGCTGGATGGCGGCGATCTGGGCGTCCTGTTGCGGAGCGGGCTGGCCGTCGGTTAGCAGGATGACTGAGCCAGAGAAGCCGCCCTGAGCCGTCGCGGTCTTCAGCAGCCCCAGCGCGCGGCTCAGCGCGTCGTAGGTCGGCGTGGCGCCGTTGGGGTGGCACTGCTGCGAGCGCTGCGCGATGGTCTGCTTGAGGGTCGCCTGATCGTGGATGGTCTGCATGTTGGCTGGTGTGGCCCAGGTCTGCGCCGCGCCAAAACCGTTCGGCCCGCCAGAGCCATTGCCGCTCAACCCCACCACGCCGATGTAGTCGCCCGGTCCGCTCAGATCTATGTAGGCGTTGGCGGCAGAGCAGCGCAGGCCATTGGGGTCGTTCTGCGCCATCGAGCCTGACATATCCAGAATCAGGATCGTCACATGGTCAGCGCTCGCGGCCCGCGCCGCCATCCGCTGCGAGGCTGTGGCGCCCTGCGCGCTGACGGGCGCCACCCCGAGCAGCGGCGCCAGCGCCAGGAGGGGCGCCAGCAGCGCGCACAGGAGGAAGCTGATCAGGCGGCCAGCACGGCATTCGGGCGGCTCCATCAACCTGCGCATCGCGGCTCCCTCCTCATCCCAATGAGACGGCATGCGCGCCGCCAGAAGTAGCCGATGGTGTAGTGGTGAAGCGAAATGCGCTGAGTGGCGAGCGGCGAGCTATGACAGGCAGCGTATCGCGTGGACGCCGGCCCGCGCCGCCCGCTGGTACGATGGTCCCTGCCAGCGCCTCAGATGATGAATCATACATGCTACGGTTCGCCGCCTGAGCAGGTTGCACGCTTCACGGAAATAGCTCGCGGCGTCAGATGGTTATGGCAGCCAGCGCGACGGCGATGCGCGCGGCGATAGCGGCGTTGTTGAGCAGCAGCGCGCGGTTGGCGGCGACGCTCTCGCCACCAGTCAGCTCGGCCACGCGCGCCAGCAGCCACGGCGTGAGACGCGGCCCGCTGACGCCCTCCGTCGCCGCCTCGGCCAGCGACCGCTCGACCGCCGCCTCCATCGCGGCGCGCGGCAGCGCATGCTCAGCCGGAATCGGCGCGGTGACGAGCAGCCCGCCGCCCAGCCCGCTCCGCCACTGGGCGTGCGCGATCTCGGCCACATCCTGTGGCGACTCGGTGCGATGTGGCGTACGCAGGCCGCTCTCGAGGGTGTAGAAGGCTGGAAGCTCGTCAGTCTGGTAGCCGATGACCGGCACACCGTGCGTTTCCAGGTATTCCAGCGTCAGCGGCAGATCGAGGATCGCCTTGGCTCCGGCGCAGACGGTGATGACGGGGTCGCGCGCCAGCTCTGGCAGATCGGCGGAGATGTCGAAGCTGGTGGCCGCGCCGCGATGCGCGCCACCGACGCCACCCGTGGCGAAGACGCGGACGCCTGCCAACGCCGCGCAGGCCAGCGTTCCCGCGACGGTGGTCGCGGCGGTGGCGCGGCGGGCCAGCGCCACGCCCAGATCGCGCCGACTGGCCTTCCACACGCCCGGCTCCTCGCCCAGCCGCGTGATCTCCTCGGCGCTCAGCCCCACGCAGATGCGGCCATCCAGCAGGGCGATCGTGGCGGGCGTGGTGCCCTCAGCGCGCACGGCGGCCTCCATCGCCAGCGCCACCTCCACATTCGCCGGGCGCGGCAGTCCATGCGCGATGACGGTGGACTCCAGCGCCACGACGGGTCGCCCCGCCGCCAGCGCCTCGCTCACCTCCCGCGCCACCCGCAGGTACGACGACCGCGCCTCCATCGCTCAACCCTCCAGCTTTTCAGATGCCTTGCGCGGAACCTCACCCCCCAGCCCCCTCTCCCACGGGGCGAGGGGGAGTCGGATGATCGCTCAGCGCAAGGCGGCGCGGATCGCCTCTGCCGCCGCCACGGCCTGCTCTTCGGAGCAGGAGTGATCTTCCGCCAGCAGGCGGGCGCCACGCGCCGCGGTCTCTGGCAGGCGCGGGATGTGCCACGAGTGGAAATGCGACGCGCCCTCCAGCGTGACCAGCGTGTAGACCCGCTCGGCGCCGATCGCGCGCTTGATGGCGGCATAGACGCGGGTGAGCAGCACGCCATAGGCGGCGGCCTCCTCGGGCGTCATCGCGGCGAAGTCAAGCGCGTGGCGGCGCGACTCGATCAGCAGCGTGCCGGGCAGCGCCATCGCCGCAGGCGCGTGGCAGACGCGGAAATGCTCGTCCTCATAGAGGTAGCCGCCGGGCGGCGTCGCCTCCAGACCGGCATGTTTGCGGCAGATGAAACACTCGGGCATGCTTTGCATGGGCCGCGTTCCTCATCATTCCGAATCTACCGCACGCACAGCGCCACGGTTCTATAATACGCCCTGGCCGGAAACGCGCCCAGCGTCTCTATGCCTACAGTCATCACCCGATACCCAGCCCACCCCGCAGCGCCTATAATGAAAGGTGAGCATCGTCGTTCGACCTGCGACGCGACGCCCACCAATCACGCCATCAATCAGCAGGACATTGACGGCATTATCTGATAGAAGGCGGAAGCTTCGTGGCGACTCTCTCACCCGCCCCAGCGGCCAGCGCACGCTCCGCCAGCGGCACGCCGATCATCGTCGGCACGCGCGGCTCGGCGCTGGCGCTCTGGCAGACCAACTGGGCGCTCGATCATGTGCGCGAGCGCGTACCCGACGCCAACTTCACCGTCCAGACCATCTCGACTCAAGGCGACCAGACGCAGGCGCGCAACACACCGCTCGCCCGGTTCGGCGATACGAGCGTCTTCGTCGCCGAGCTGGAGCGCGCCCTGCTCGATGGCGCGCTGAAGGTCGCCGCACC
>JAICVT010000209.1 GCA_025935235.1 Ktedonobacterales bacterium
GGCTCCCAGTGTAGCAAAGCGCGTCCGATTGCGCCAGCGGAACCTCACCCCCAGCCCCCTGTCCCGCGAGGAGAGGGGGAGCAGGCGAAGTGGTATCTCCAGCGCCTTCTGACGCGGGGCGAAGTGGAGAGAAACGCTGGAGGAGGCCTCATCGCTGGTTCGCTCCCGACGTGAGTGGATCGGGCTGCGGGCTGGCGCAAGGGCAGGCGGCGCAACGCTTCTCGCGGCAGGCGCGCGCCCAGAGGTGATGCAGCCCCTGCTGGGCCAGCGCGCCGCCAGGCAAGCGAGGCAGACCGAGCTGGCGTGTCATCTCGCGCGTGATCTGATTGGAGGGCAGCCCCGGCAGCGCGGCGACCGCCTCCAGCGCCAGCCGCTCCAGTGCGCGCGGACCAGACGCACGCGGCTGCGACCGCGCCCATGCCACGATGGCGGGCAGGGCCACGTTGAAGGCGAGGATGCGCGCTCGCCGCGCCGAGACCGCGCCGCTCTCCGTCACGCGCAGCGCCTCGGTCAGCGCGGCGCTCGCGCCAGTGGCCCCGGCGCGGCGCGCGCCCGCCTCCAGCGCGGCGGTTAGCGCCGCCAGCGGGCTGGCCCAGTTCCAGCGCTCCAGCAGAGCGAGCAGGCCATCCAGCCGCCTGCGCTCGATGACGGGTAGGCGTGCGGCGGTGGTCAGCAGCGCATCCGGCGCCGCGCCGCCCGCTAGCCGCTCGCCACAGAGGCGCAGCGCCGCGCGGTCGCGTCCGTAGCCCAGCCCCTCAGCCAGCGCCGCGCACAGCGCGCCATCCGCTGGACTCCAGCCCGCGACGACCGCAGCGGGCGCCTGCGCCGCGGCCTCAGCCAGCACCGCCACACGCTGCTCGAAGCGCGCCCAGCCCGCCGCGCGCAGCAGCGCCAGCTGGCCAGCGGCGGCGGAGAAGCCCGCGCAGGGCCAGATGGGCGCGGCGGCGCCGGGCGGCGGCTGCGCGGCCAGCACGACCAGCGGGGCACGGCGTCCGCTCTCAAGCGCGCAGGCGCCGGCGCCGGTTGGCGCGTGGCTGGCGGTCAGCGTGATGTGCAGCGCCACGTCGTTGTAGCGCGGGTCGGCGCCGTGGCCATGTGCGCGCCAGCCAGCGGGCGTCAGGTGGAGCTCGATGTCGCCGGTCAGCCGCTCGCCCTCGGCGGTCGCGATCACGGCGTCGCGAAAGTCCGGGCCGACGCTGCCACCTGGCCGCCCCTGAAAGACGATCGTGTACGCCGCGCCGTCGCTGGCGCGCAGCGGCCACCCGCGCCAGCGCCCAGCGCCCCACGCCGCGATCAGGTCGCGCTCGCGTGGGCGCGCCGCTCGGCTAGCCGCAGACCCCGCCGCCGAGCTGGCCGCTGGACTCGCTCTGGCCATACCTGCCCTCCCTTGCTGTGCGTGCGCACTCGCTCACCGGAGAGATACCGCGCGCCGACGCGATAGCGGAAAGGGCAGTCACGAGAGCGTGAAACGAACGGACGTGGGGCGTCTCGCCACCCCGCGCTCCATCCCATGAAAGCAGATTCCCCGGAGCCGCTTGGGGCGCCGGGGAATCTGTGAGCATCAGTGAGGTCGCGTCGGTCTCAGAACTGCACGACGCCAACCGCGTTCAGCACGATCAGCGCGATGACGACCAGGATCACCACCGTCAGCGTGGTGACGGCTCCCGCGAAGCCGCGTCCGCCGCCAGCGGTGGGCAGGCTCGGATCACCCGCGCCGCTGGGATCACCCGCCGACGCGCCGCCATCGCCCGCGCTGCCGCCCGCCTGGCCCGTGGCGCCGATCGGGAACGGATTGCCGTTTGGCGGGAGCTGCAAGCCGGAGCCGTTGTCGAGCGTCGCTAGCCGGTTGACGAAGTCCTGGAAGCCCTGCGCGGGCGCATTGCCCGTCAGGCGCTGGTAGGTGTCGCCCAGCGTGGCCCCACCGGTGGTGGTGATGCGTGTCCAGTCGAAGCCAAACTGGCTGTGCAGATAGTAGAGGAAGAGCGGGCCGCAGCCGTTGCTATTCTCATCCTGGTCGGTGGCGCTGTTGTTGGTGACGAAGTCCTGATGGCCATTGGCCCACCAGGCCTGCCCCGTCTGCACCTGCAACTGCGCCAGATTGGTGTTGCGCTCGGTCGCCAGCACGCGCGAGAGCGCCTCACCGTTGGTCTGGCCGCACTGCCAGCCGTTGTTGATGGCCGCCTCGAAGATCTCGACCAGTTCAGCGACCATGAAGCCGCTGGCGAGTTGCGCTGTCGGCTCGATGTAGATGTCGGTGGCGCTGCATCCAAAGTGATACGCGCCGCCCGCCTGGCTGTCTATCAGCACTTGCACGGGAGTCGCCGTGCGCGGCGTCGTCTGGTCGTCACCCTGCTGGCCAGCCGGGAGCGTGATGCCGCCGAACCACTGCTGAGTAGCCTTGAAATCCGCCTCGGCGGTTTGGAGTACCGCCTGAGCGGAGGCATTGCCATTGGGCGAGTTGTCGGTAAAGACGACGACATCGGTGGTGTGTCCGACCTCAGTCTCGCCGTGAAACGTGACGCCACGCGCGAGCGTCAGTTCATCCAGGCTAACGCTTCCGCGCCCCGGAAATTTCAAGACATGCGCGCGTGGTGATGATCCGAATGGAGCCTGTGGCATGCGACTCTCCCCCTGTAGAGGCCAGCCATCATGGCCAGCCTCGCTCCGGTACAGCCAACCAGCCGTGCGTCCGCCATGCTAGCATGGCGCAATCTGGCCTGTCAATCGGTATTCCTCTGTGGACGGGGAGCGCGCCTGTGAATCCGCTGTGAATCTGCTGAGAGCCTGCGTGCTGGCGGGCGCTCAGACGACCTGCTCGATCTGCCACTGGTCGTTGATCCACAGGCCTACCACCCGCGTGGGTAGCCCCCAGCCGCGCACCACGTCCACAGCGGCGCGGATGGCGGCCTCGTGCTGCTCGCGGTCGGCGGAGAAGGCGGCGCAGCCGTGGTGGCCCGCGATGGCGATGATCCCGGAGCCGTGGGCGTTGACCGAGACAGCGACCATCTCGCGCACCTGCGCCAGGCGGTCGAGTGTCATCTGGGTCAGCGCGTGGTCGGCGCCGGGGATGGTTACCGTGTCCACGTAGTCCACCTGGCCGTTAGCGCGCACCCAGGCCGTCACCGGCTCCTGCGCGCGCCCATCAATGCAGTTGATTGCCGTGCCAAAGGTACCTTGCGCCATCGTGTTGTATTCCTCCGTTTATGCTATCCAGCGTCATCGCTCGCTCAGTATACTCGCCGCCCACTAGCTCTGGCGATAGGGCAGCGGATCGCTCAGTCCCGCCTCGGCGAAGCCCTTGAGCCGCAGCAGGCAGCTATCGCATGTTCCGCAGGCGGCATCTTCCCCCTCGTAGCAGCTCCAGGTTAGCTCCCATGGCACGCCCAGCCGTGTACCCTCGCGCACGATCTCCGCTTTGCCCATCGCGATGAGCGGGGCATGGTAGCGCAGCGTGCGCTTGTCCTCCGTTCCCGCCTTGGTCGCCAGATTGGCCGTCCGCTGGAAGGCCTCCAGGAACTCCGGGCGGCAATCGGGATAGCCCGAGTAATCGAGGCTATTGATGCCGAGGAAGATGTCGTCGGCTCCGATGACCTCGGCATAGGCGGTAGCCAGCGAGAGGAAGATCAGATTGCGGGCTGGCACATAGGTGACGGGGATGCCGTGACCCATCTCGTCGGTCGAGCGCTGATGCGGCACGGCGATCTCGTCGGAGGTTAGCGCGCTGCCGCCGAAGGCGCGCAGATCGAGGTCAATCACTTTGTGATCGCGCACGCCGAAGTGGCGGCCCACCGCCTGCGCCGCCGCCAACTCGCGGCTGTGGCGCTGGCCATAGCGGAACGAGATGGCGTAGGGCGTGAATCCCTGCTCGACGGCATTTGCAAGCGCGGTGGAGGAATCCAGCCCGCCCGAGAGCAGGACCACGGCGATGCGGCTCGATGCGCCTGATGAGGCCGATGGGGCCGATGCGCTCGATGGAGCGGGATCACTGGACATTTGGCGTACCCCTTGCTGAGACAGGTCGAGAAGGCCGCGACAGGTGAAAAACGGCGTCAGGAAGCGCGCCGCCATTGCACTGTAGCACATTCGCACGGGGTGGCCCGATTGACCAGCCACGGCGCGCTTGTTATACTCCTCAAACGACCCCAAGGCAGGCGAAGGAGTGACGACCGATGGTCCAGGCCGACGTGTACCCGATCCCTTCCTGCGCGGAGTGCGGCATCCAGTCGGCGGGCAAATGCCCCACCTGCCACCGCAGTCTGTGCATTGATCATTTCCCGCTGGAGGCCCACCAGCCCTGCGCGACACGCGGCGCGCAGCACGCCGAGCAGATGCGCTGTTACATCTGCGGCGATCCCGTCAAGCCGCAGCAATGGTCAACCGCCATCTTCGCGCACTATGTTGATAACCATATGTGCGCGGGCTGTCATCGCTATGTCTGCAACGACAAGCATACCGCTTTCCAGCAGGAGGATGTGGCCATCCGGCGCGATGGCCTGCGCAGCCATCGCTATCATCTGACGAAGCGCTTTTGTCCCACCTGCGCGCGCCTGCGCATCTTCGGCGGCCTGATCGGCGCGGGCCTATGGCTGGGCGGGGCTGTCATCGTGGTGGCCACATTGGTCATCGTGGCGCAGATCGCGCTCGGCTGACCGTTTGTTCCGCTGGATTCGCCAGTTTGGCCTGAGGAGAGATGCTCGTGACCCTTGGCAATAGGGCGTTGCGGACCACCGACATCAGCGCCGTGCTCGACCGCTATCGCGCCAGCATCGAGGCTGGCATGCGTGAGGCGCTGGCTTCGGCGAGCGCGCTCACGACGCAATCGGCGGCGACTGAGGATCTGCGCGCATCCCTCTATGGCCAGATTGACTATCACTTGGGTTGGCGCGACGCATCGTTCAAACTGAGCGAGAGCGCACAGGGACACGGCGGCAAACTGCTGCGTCCCACGCTGACCCTGCTGGCGGCGGAACTGGCGGGCGGCGACGCGGCGGCGGAGCGGGCGCTGCCTGCCGCCGTCAGTGTCGAGCTGATCCACAACTTCTCACTGATCCACGACGATATCGAGGATGGCGACGAGATGCGCCACCATCGGCCCACGCTCTGGCGCAACTGGGGGCAGGCGCAGGCCATCAACACCGGCGACGCGCTCTTCGCCCTGGCGCGCATGCGGTTGCTGGGGCTGACCGAGCGCGGCGTAGACGCCGGGCTGACACTGCGCCTCGTCCGGCGGGTAGACGCAACCTGCCTGGAGCTGTGCGAGGGTCAGCACCTCGATATGAGCTTCGAGGGGCGGCGCGACGTGACCGTCGCGATGTATCTGGACATGATCGCGCGCAAGACCGCCGCACTGATGCGCTGCGCGACTGAGCTGGGCGGGCGGATCGGCGCGCCCCGCCACGAGAAGCTGGGCGAGCGGCTGGGCGCCTTTGGGCGGGCGCTGGGGCTGGCCTTCCAGATACGCGACGACCTGCTGGGCATCTGGAAGGCGCAGGAGCTGGGCAAGTCGGCGGCTGGCGATGTGCGCCGCAAGAAGATGAGCCTGCCTGTCATCCACGCGCTGGAGAACGCCTCCGCCAGCGATCGCAACGCCCTCACCCACATCTACTTCCGTCCTGGTCCCGCCAATGAAGACCAGATCGCCGAGGCGCTGGAGATTTTCGAGCGCTGCGGCGCCCGCCCACGCGCGCTGGACGCCCTGCGCGAGCAGCTCCACGCGGCCCGCGCCGCGCTCGACGACGCGCTCAACCTGGCACAGCGCAACGCCGCCAGAGAGCATCTGGAGCCTGCCGCCGCGGCCCAGGCGCTCGGCGAGTTCCTCGCCTACATCAGCGCCGACGCCGAGAGCTGAGCTAGCTGAGCTGATGTAGGCGATTGCAATCGCGCCCGCGGGTTCAGATCTCAGTCCGCGCAGGCGGACTTTGCGGCTCGAAGAGCCTCCCAGGCGCGACTTCAGTCGCCAGCCGACGTTTCTCCGTCCTCGCGCCGCTCCGGCCTTCCACCAGCGGCCCGCTCAGGCGTGCTACAATCCCACAGAGACGCTTGAGAGCAATCCCAGCCGGACGCCAGGCGCCACGCTTCATCCGCGGCGCCTGGTTGGCGTGCGGCTGGCGCGGACGGGCGTGACCCCGGCTGAAAAGCTGAAGGAGCGAGAGCGGTATGGCTGGTGGCGACCGGCAGGGACAACAGGGGCGCGGCGCGTCCAGTGACCTCACACAGACCCAGCGCAACCAGATCGAGGCGCTGCGGGCGCGGACGGGCGAATTGGCCGAGGCGCTGCGATCCGCGCAAAGTGATCGCGCGGCGCAGGAGCGGCGGCTGGCGCAGGCGCTCGGCGATGACGAGGCGGTCGCGCAGGCCTACGCCGAGCGGCTGGGCGATGTGCGCGGCGCGGCGGCCAGCGACGCCGCCGATGTGGCGCTGGCCATTGGCGAGCTGGATGCCCGCCGCGAGGTCGCGCGCGAGGCGCGCCGCGCGACGGTGCGTTTGCGCTCAGCGGGCGCCCAGCCCACGCTGACCATTGCCGCCGCCGCTCCGCAGGCCAGCGCCGCGCCAGCGAATGAGACGCCGAGCGCGCCCGCCGAGCGCCCGCCGCGTAAGCCAACCTTCGCCGAGGCCTGGGCCACGCACACGCGCGACTCGGGCGAGATCAACCTGCTGATTCTCTGGAACGAGAGCGCAGACCTCGATGTGGTACGCGCCTACCTCTTCCAGCTCGACTACTGGCAGGCGGGCGTGCGCCACTTCGAGATTAGCGACCAGCTCACGCGGCGCGAGGCCCAGACGCAGTTGATCGAGCAACTGCATGGCAAAGACATGCCCGCGCCGGTCAAGGTTGACTGGGCGCTGGCGCGTGGACTGGTCCTCCAGGCGCTGGATGTCGGGGAGTGGCGCGGCGCGGAGCCGGGCGGCGATTTTACCCGCTATCGGGCGCAGGTCGAGGAACGCCTGCTGGACGGGCCATCCGATGACCAGCAGCGCGAGGAGCTGCGCCGCGAGGATGAGCGCTTCGCCCGCGAGGGCGACCGACCGCTCTGCGACTTCAACCTGGGGCCGGACGAGACGATCGCCAACTGGCTCGGCGCATGGAGCTTTGGCGACTATGGCCTGGCCTACGATCTGCTCGCCAACGAACATCCCACGCGCCGCGTGCAGAGCCGGGCGGAATACGTCGCCCAGCGCCGCCAGTGGGCCGACGAGGCGCATCCCGCCGCGCTGCGGCTGACGCTGATCCGCGAGCAGGAGCAGCGCGCCAGCGCGCTGTGGACGCCAGAGACCGCGCCCGGTCGGCTGGGCGCTGCCTCCAAACGCGACCTGGAGGCGTTCTGGTCGCTGACGCTGACCGAGACACCGCTGGGTGGCCAACTCGACGAGCTGCCGATGGGTACGCTGATCAGCAAGAGCACCGGCCGCCACTGGTTCTGGAGCGGCTACAGCATGCAGCGCGATGTCGCCACCAATCTGTGGCTGATCGCGCGCCAGCGTGACGAGGGCGCGCAGGCGCAGGGGTTGCCAGTGGAGGATCTGACGAAGCGCGTCGGGGAGCTACGCCAGCGCGCCGAGCAGACCGCGCAGGCCGCGCCGAAAGACCCCAACTCGGCGCAGACCGCCGATATTCTGCGCGAGGTGACGGGCGACCTGACCGCCGCGCTGCATTATGGCGACGCACTGACGGCCAAGCTGCCGCTGGACGAGAGCATCAGCCGGGCCGCGCTGAACGATGCCCGCGCGCTGAGCGCCCACGAACGCGCCGCCGCCATCCTGGAGCGGATGGTTGGGCGCTTCGGCGACGA
>JAICVT010000107.1 GCA_025935235.1 Ktedonobacterales bacterium
GCCATGCCACCTGGCCCACGCCCAGCGCATCACCGCGCAGCCGCGCGCCCTGCTGGCGGCCATCCCCGGCCTGAAGCTGGTGGAGATGGAGGAGTCGTCGCTATGCTGCGGCAGCGCGGGCGTCTACAACATCACCCGGCCGCGGATGGCGGGCGCGCTGGGCAGGCGCAAGGCCAGCCACATCGTCGCCACGCGCGCGCAGGCCGTCGTGACCGCCAACCCCGGCTGCGCGCTGCAACTGCGCTCGCAGCTCGGTCAGATGGGCGCTGAGCTTCCCGTGCTGCACATCGTCGACCTGCTCGACGCCGCCTATCGCGGGCGCCTGCCATTGTGACGGCTACTGGAGCGGCGATTCCCACGGTTTGCCGTAGTTGGCGCGCCGCGGAACGCATGGTATCCTTGGGGCGCGCCAGGCGGTCAGGCGGCGTGGCCTGAGCATGGCGCGCCGCGAGAAGGAGCGCGCCGTGCGTCGTCTTGTCTCTCCCAGACTCTGGCTCAGCGCCGCGCTGCTGATGGTTGCCGCGCTCAGTTCGTGCGCGCTGCCAGCGGTCGGCGCCAGCCCCGCGACGCCAACCCGCACGCCCGCTGGCGGCCCGGCGGGCTGGCTGGTGTATCATGGCGATCACTTCACCATCGCCTATCCGCCAGGGTGGTCCTATAACCTGCCGACCACAAGCGATCCGCAGACGCTGGTCGTCATTCTCACTGGCCCACAGCCACGTGACCAGATCGAGGTGGTCGAGATGACTGCCGTGGCGGCGGACGCGGAGCCATGCAGCACACTTGGCACGACTGCGGCCACGCTGGCCGGGCTGCCGATGCGCTATGACGTAGTGGAGGGCGTGCATCGCGTCTGGTCGTTCTACACCAGCGCGCACATCAGCTACGATCTCAGCGCGCTCGACGCCGACCAGTCCACCACGATGCAGACGCGGCACGATAGCATCCTGGCGACCTTCCGCCCCGACGACCGCACTCCCGGCTGCCCATAATACCTGCTGCCCCGGCATCAGCGTCATACTGGCATTGACCTTGCAACACAAGAAGGACTTGTTGACGGTCTGTCTGGACAGCCTGCCGCGCGCGAGCCTCGGTTGGCGCCTCTGGCGCCCATTGATCGAGGCAGGAAAGGAATTCGCGCGCCATCAGGCGTAGGAAGGAAGCCCTAGTATGTCTACAGGCGTGTGGCCTGGCATTGTCGTCGTCATTGTGATCATCATCGTTGTCTTGGCGCTTGCGTTCTTCTGGCGCTCGGTCACCCAGCGCCGCCAGAGCGAGCGACTGCACGGGGCCTTCGGCCCCGAATACGACCGCACGCTATCCCGCCGTGGGAGCCGTGATCGCGCCGAAGCCGAGCTGCTGGAGCGCAAGGAGCGCGTGGATGCGCTCAACATCCGTCCGTTGGCCCCGGCGGATCGCTCGCGGTTCGCCGACGCCTGGCGCGCGACCCAGGCGCGGTTTGTGGATAAGCCCGCCGAGGCGACCGCCGCCGCCGACCGGCTGGTCACGGATCTGCTGCGCGTGCGCGGCTACCCGATCAGCGAGTTCGACCAGCGCGCCGCCGATGTCTCCGTCCGCCACCCCGATGTGGTGGAGAACTATCGCGCGGCGCACGCGACGTCGCTGGCCAGCGAGCAGGGCCAGGCGAGCACTGAGGATCTGAGAACCGCGATGATCCACTATCGCGCGCTGTTCGATGAGCTTCTGGGGAACGCGGACACCAGGCGCTCGGAGACCCCTGAGCGAACGGAGGTCAGATGATGGACGAGCAGCAGTACGATACGACGAATACGGCAAATGAGCAGCCAGTCGGGCAGCCAGATGACACCCTCACCACGCGCGACATCGTCTCCGCTGGGCGACGGGCAAGGTCCAACACCCCAGATGGCGACGCCACGGATAATCGAGCGACACGGCGCGATCAGCGGGGAGAAGAGTACGCCGCCGATGCGGGTACGGCCGCACCACGCGGCAAGCTGGGCGCCAGGCTGCGCGAAAGGCTGCGCGGAGATCGGGCGGCGGGCGAAGAAGACAGCGCAGGCAGCGGCGAGCGGGACACAGTCGCCAGGGATGATCGCTCAGCGACACGCGCCGATAGACGCGCTGAGCAGGAGAGCCGAGCCGATGAGCCCTCGCCAGCGCCGCTGCTCTCCTCTGAGGCGACCGGCGCGTATCAGGCGCGCTGGGATGCCATCCAGACAGGTTTCGTGGATGAGCCACGGCGGGTGGTGGAGCAGGCCGACGGTCTGGTGGCCGAGGTCATGCAGCGGCTCGCCGAGACATTCGCCCGCGAGCGCTCCAGCCTGGAGCGCCACTGGGACCAGGGCGGCGATGTCTCCACCGAAGACCTGCGGCTGGCCTTGCAGCGCTACCGCTCATTCTTCCAGCGTCTGCTCTCAACGTAGCCGCTGGAGACACGCGCTCAATCGGTGACGCCCGGGCGGTTGTGGATGGTCATGACGGTGGCTAACATTGTCGCGACCAGCTTCTCCCGCCCGTTCTGCTCGGCGAAGACATCGCCCGCGCAGACGTTGATCGTGCGGCCAGGCTTCGTCACGCGGCCCCGCGCGATCATCCGCTCGCCAGCGGCGGGGGCCATCAGGTTGAGCTTGAACTCGATCGTCAGCACGCCCGCGCCAGGCGGCATCAGGCTGAGCGCCGCGTAGCCACAGGCGCTATCCACGATTGTCGTGACGACGCCCGCGTGCAGAAAGCCGTGCTGCTGCGTCAGCTCCGCGCGGAAGGGCAGCGCGATCTCGACCTCGCCGGGCGTCACCCGCAGCAGCGTAGCGCCCATCGTCTCCATCACGCGCTGGCGGGCGAAGCTCTCGCGCACACGCCGCTCGAAATCAGGATCCTGTGCCTCGAACGCCGTCATGCGCGCCTCGCTTTTCTCTGCGCTCCCGCTATTGCTCGATGCTATTGGCCAATGTAGAGCGCGGCGTGCGTAAAGAGCGCCCCGTCACCTACGGGCGCGCCGAGCGCGATCACTGGCTGCGACGCGAATTGCGGATCCACCGACGCGACCTCCTGATCGTTGACGTAGATCGTCAGCGCGCTGTGGTCGGGCGAGACCTTCACGGCGACCGTGTTGGCCACCTCTGGGTCGCCATGCCACGCCGCCAGCCCGCCAGACTCATAGATGCGGCTATTGAGCTGCGAGCAGCCGCTATCACAGAGGACGTAGGAGCCATCCTGCCCGACAATGAAATTGACGCTGTTCCCAGCCTGACCGCTCGACGCGCTGAAATCGCCAATCAAGATGATGGAGCGCGCGAACGATTGCACATCAGCGGCGGGCGCGAGCGTGGTCACGAAGTAGAAGCCGTTGGCGGTCACGTCCTGTTTGAGGCTCGGCGTGAAGCCGCAGATGGCGTCGTCGGCGCTGGTGGGGCTGGCGTCGAGGCCCTTCGCTGTGATGCTGCACCCCTCCGTCTCGTCCCACGCGCCCGTGTCGGAGCTGGTCAGGTCGGCGTTGTAGACGCGAGTCCAGCTCGTGGGCAGCGCGCTCGATGCGCGCTGCCTGAAGTCGGATGAGACGAAGGCCACGATCAGCGCCAGGATGGTCGCCGCTGTCAGTGCCGCGCCAAAGATCACACGATAGCGCGAGCCAGCGGGTCTGGGCGCCATCGGCTGCGTCGCGCCAGCGCTGGCGGTGGGCGCCGCGCTGGGCGGGTTGGTGGTCTCGGCGGGCATCATCGGGCGCCTCCCATCGGCTGCTGGAGCTGCTGTATCGGCGCCACCGATGTCATCGAACCTATTAATGGGCCAATCGGCGCCACGGGAGCCGCCGGAGCGTAAGGCGCGGGATAGCCATACGGCGCGGCGGGCCATGCCTGCCATCCGGGCCCACCGGGCCAGGCTGGCCAGGCGCCCGGCTGCGGAGCGGGTGGCGTGCGGTCGGGCATGCCCTGCGCGTGCGGCAGTATGTTGGTCATCACGATCAGCACCCCCAGGATCGCCGCGTAGGCCACCAGATAGATCAGATCAATGTGCTCGATCGGCAGGCTGCCGAGAAAGAATGGCTGGTTCAGCCAGGCGTTCCAACTGTCCGGCAGGAGCAGTTGGAAGAAGCTCAGCGCGTTGAAGATGCCGTGCTGCACAACGGCATAGAGCGCGCAGCCGATGACCCGCAGCCAGCGCAGCCGCACGCCCGCGCCGTTGACGAGGTAGTACCACGCCAGCGCGCCCATCCCCGCGCCCACGCCGTGCAGCAGCCCCGCGCCGATGCGATCAATCGAAACCGAGACCCAGTCGGCCTGCCCCTGCCCGATGTAGCCGATGGTTTCGAGGATGTCGAAGCCGATGCCAGCCGCCAACCCCACCAGAAACGCCTCGCCCGGCGTGCGCAGGCGGCGGATGGCCAGCAGCGCGGCCAGCGGCTTGACCCCCTCCTCGACGACCGGCGCCACCACCGAGAGCACCAGCAGCTCGGCGATGATGAGCGTGGGCGAGGGATTGCTCGTCGTGGGCTGGCCCAGCACGTTCTGCGTGTCTTGCGCGTTGAGGTGGAAGATCGCCACGATGATGAGGCTGGCGATCAGTTCGAGAATCACGGCGAGCAGCGGCGCCAGTGTCATGCCGTAGAAGAGCGACATCCAGACATGGCGGCGCGTCGAGGGATTCCCCAGGCGCTGCGAGGCAAAGGCCAGAATCGCCAGCGCGGGCAGCGCGCCGGTCAGCAGCGCCAGCGGCAACACGCCAAACGCCGTCCCCGGCGCCCGCGCCGTCGCGTAGTTGAATTGCCAGAGCGCCACGCCGCCGCCGATCGCCAGCACGGCCAGGATCAGAATGAACCACGCCGTGGGCAAACTGAAGCGCGGTGAGGGCTTGCGCCGGATGCCGCTGATGCCATACCACAAGCCGAAGCCGCCGCCGACGATCGGCGCGAGCGAGAAGCCGATGACGCCGCCGAGGAACGCGAGATCATCGCCCGAGCCAGTGAAGGCTCCCAGGCTGGAGATCGCCGTCACCAGCAGCCCTCCGGCGATGGCCAGCCCCGACGCCACGGTGACGATCCATGCGATGACCTGCGCGTAGGTCTCGCCCGGCGCGCGGCGCGGCGCGGGGATCGCGTAGTAGGGCGCGTAGCCCGCGTACCCTGGCCACACATAGCCCGCATAGCCTGCGCCATACGCCCCCGCTGGCTGGCCCTGATTGACCGGATACACCGGGTATTGCGGATACGGTTGGGAATACGGCTGATACGGCTGATACGGCTGGTAGGCGGGCTGGGCAGGCGCTGTGGATGATGCGGGCGGCGCCCATACCCCCGGCGCCATCGGATACGGCGCATACTGTGACCCATATCCCGGATAGCTCGGAGAGCTCGGCGCGGGAGCGGGAGCAGGCGGTGGCGCCGAAGCGGGCCGTGCGGGCTGCTGAGACTGCGGCGTGGCGCCGGGCGCCTGACTGGCCTCCGCCGTGACCTCCGCCTGGGCCTCGGCCGGGCGCTGGATGGTCTCTTGTGGCGGCGCCACCGCCTCGCCGGGCGATGTCGTGGACGCCCCGCAGACCGCGCAGCGCCGCGCGCCCTCGGGGAGATCCGCGCCGCAGTGCCGGCAGAACTCCTTGGTCAACCTCTCGTCCTCTCCCTCAGGGGATCGCTCGCATCGGGTCGCTGTTTGGGCGCGCTGGATGAACGACCGGATTCATGGCGCCGCGCCCGCGAGGTCGCAGCCGCCAGCTAGCCGTTTCACGCCCAACCCACGCCACTATAGTTGTAACGGCTGATGGAACGCCCTGCAACTCTTATACCTGATACGAGCGCGCGTCACGCTGAGTTGGCCCCCTCCCTTGCTACCTGGGCGCACAACAGGCAGGATTCAGGCGCTCGCGGCCCGTTCGCTGGCTTCGCTGGCGGTTTCCTATGCAGGAGCGGCGCCAGATGGGAGCAGATCGTTCGCGCCCCGCGCGATCCGCGCCCACTCGTCGGCGGGCGCCAGCGCCGAGACATCCACCCGCCGCGCTCGCAGGAACGTCGCGAATCGCGCCAGCCCGCGCGCGAGCGCCTCGGCGAAGGCCGCTTCGTCGCCGATGGCGTCTGGCTCGCGCCAAAATCCCAGCAGGCGCAGCGTATTCGTGGCGCGGTCGAGCCGCGGATCGAGCCGCGCGACCAGCCGGTCGCCATAGAGGATGGGCAGCGTATAGTAGCCCCAGCGGCGCGCGGCGGCGGGCTTGTAGACCTCCCAGATGTATTCGAAGTCGAAGAGCCAGTTGGAGCGGCCACGCGCGCTGGCGATCTCGAGCGGAGCAAGCAACGTGACTTCCGTATCGGTGGTCGAGCTGTCCAGCGGACGCCACGCGGCGGGAATCTCGTCCGCCTCCAGCGCGCCGAGCAGCGGCAGGTCATCGGCCAGCGCCAGCCAGCGCCCGCGCCAGCCTTCGATGCGCAGCGCGACGGCGGCGCCATCGGCGGTCAGCCGTTCGAGCCAGATGGCGGCCTCCGCGCGGCTCGGGTTGCGCTCGGCGAAGAATGATAGCCCACCGGCCAGCCGTCGCTCCTCTAGCAGGCCGTGGAACGCCAGCGATTTGCGCGCGAAGTAGGCTTCGGCCTCATCCGCTGGCGCGACGAAGTCGAACTGTGGCGGAGCGATGCGCTCGCGCAGATCGTAGATGCGCTCGAATCCCTGCCGGTGGTGGATCATCGTTTCGCCGGTCAGCCAGAGGTAGTAGAGCGCGAGCGAGGTGTCTTTGCTGCCGCGATAGTTGGTGACGCGCTCGTGGCCCACGAAGTCGCGATTGCCCAGCGGGCCGCGTCGGCGCAGCTCGCCACGCATCTCGTCCAGCAGAGTGGGATGTGTGGCGGCGAAGTCGGCCCAGTGCTGGCTGCGCTCGCGGTTGCGCATTGGCGTGCGCCAATAGGGCAACTCGCGCATCGGATAGATGAAGAGGCCGCCGCCGTAGTCGAAGAACTCGCGGCGCTCATACATGACGCGGGCGAGGTCGGCGGGCTGATAGTCGCGCACACGGCCCCACAGCGCGATGTCGTGGCTGCGCGCCACCACCTGCAGCGGATCCATCTGCACAGCTTCGCAGACGCGCAGCGCCTCGATCAGCCCTGCTTCGCCCGCCCAGCGCCGCCCCGGCCACAACCCCTGCCGCCCCAGGATGAAGCGCCGCGCCGTCTGTTTCGAGATGCTCAGGTCGGTCATGGTGTGACTTCCCCGGATAACTTCGCGGATTGGCCCACGCCCCGGCTCCGCTTTGCGGGAGAAAGGAGTTACTGCGCTGGTTGGCGCAGTATCCAGATTGCTTTCTCACACCTTCTCCAAGAGTCTGAGAATTTGCTGCCAATGCGACAACCACACTTCGAGCAGCACGGAACAATAAGCGGACCAAATAATGCTACCAAGGATGAATATTGTTGAGACGTATCGGGTTAAATTGCGAAACCGCCTTGCGGCCGCGGCGTTTGCTGCACCAAACCACACTCCCATAGTGATACCCAACGCCAACACCACTGTAATCGCGCCAGGCAAGAACGACGGCTCCTGCCCAGACGCTAGAATAGCAGCAGATACCACAATCAGTGACACGCCCAGGATGCCGAAGATACCATAGAAACTCCGCACGAGATGCGAATACCAGTTCGTTGGTTCCTGGGTATGTGAATCACTAGGTTCTTCCCAAATGACCTTGATCTGGCGCACGATCGCGCTGAGGATAATCACGCCGATGCTCAAATTGAACAGCAGCAAAAGAACTTTCGACCAGGCCGCGTTTTCATGGATGTCTGAGATGTGCCAGCCAAATATAGACACGCTTCCAAACAAGATGGTGTCCAGAAATTTTGCAACTCCGTATCGCAGCCAAAACCAGTACCCTACCTGCCGAGCATGGTAACCGCCAAACGCCAGATACAAATGCCTGCTCAGTTCGCCATATGCAGCGACATTTATGACCAATGACCGGACTGTGAGCGCCAGGATGAACGCTCGATTGGTACCCTTCAACTCATCACCAAATTCGCGAATGAAAGATGCGAAGGATATGAGCGTGAAGAGCGCAATGAGCAGCGCGTATAGTACAGCGCCTACAATATCGGAGAAATGGGCGAGAGCCTCAATTAGAATTAGTGGCCACGCAGCGAAAAATACTTCAACACAAACAAAGTTGATGGGCGACATCGCTTTCATTGAGTCTTCGTTATATGCGTTGTCCATGCGATACCAAGCTGCAATGGTATGTCGAACTGATCGAAAGGCATGTACTGTATGTGTTGTTCCAGAAGCTCCTGCTTGGTTGCCATGACTTGGTGATGACCCGGAATCAGACATGGTTACCTCCATGAGCGCTGTGCGGCCAATGTACCTCGGAAGATTGAGGTGACTGCGATCGAGGACGCCAGTTCGCAGCCGCGATCACCACTGACTACGTGCGCCAGCTATTCGAGGTTACTCTCGGACGCTAGCGGCGATCCAGCACTACTTGCCTATCTAGGTTGTCCAAGGTTCACGTAGTCGTCGCCCCTCTACGACACGGCGACGCTGGCGCGCTGGCCGCGCTCGATGGGGATCGCCTCGACCGCGCCGCTGCCCAGGATCGCCTCGAGCCGCTGCATCAGCTCCGGACAGAAGCGCGTGCCATCCGTACCCGGGGGCAGCGTCATCTGCGCCTCCCACAGGCCATTCCGCACGTAGATCTCGAAGCGGTCGTCGCCGGGGAAATCGCGCAGCGTCGTGACGACATCCTGCACGTTGGCTTTGTCTACGGCCGCCTTGTGGGTGCGCTGTACATGAATCTTGAGCAGATATTCGCGGCGATTGGCCTCTTCCTCCGAGACGGTGAACTCCTCGACCTCATCGGCCACCAGTTGCGGCTCGTCGTCGCGCCCGATCTTCACCTGGCCCGTCACCAGCAGCACGGCGTCTTCATGCCAGTGACCCGATGTGGCGGCATACGTCTTGGGGAAGACGACGATCTCGATGCCGCCGGTCAGGTCTTCGAGCTGCACGGCCAGCATCTGGTCGCCGCGCTTGGTGGTAATGCGCCGCATATCGGTCACACGCCCGCCCAGCGTCACCTTCTGCCCGGCCCATTCCTCGCTCAGGCTGACGGCATAGGCGTTGACGCGCTTCTTGAGGAACGGCGCGACGTGCGCCAGCGGGTGCGCTGAGAGGTAGAGGTTGAGCAGCTCTTTTTCCCATGCCAGCAGTTGCTGCTGCGGATGATCCGGCACATCGGGCAGGATGAAATCGTCGCCTGCGCCGCCATCCGCCGCGCCGAAGCCGAACAGGCTATTCTGCCCGATCTCGCGCATCTTGCGCTGCTGCTGGCCATAGAGGATGGCGCGATCCAGCCCCGCCAACAGCTGGCTGCGGCGGCCCAGGCTATCCAGTGCGCCTGCTTTGATGAGGCACTCTACGGCGCCGCGAGTCAGGTTCTTGCTGTCGCAGCGCGCGAAGAGATCGGCCAGCGACTTGAACGCGTCGCCGACGCGCCGCGCCTCCAGCAGCTCCTCGATCGGTCGGCTGCCGACGTTCTTGATGGCGACCAGGCCGAAGCGCACGCCCCAGCGCGGCTGGCCATCTTCCCCCGGCGCGACTGGCTCGACGGTGAACCCCGACCCGCTGTGGTTGACATCCGGCGGCAGAATCTCGACGCCCATCCGCCCGCACTCTTCGACGGCGGCCACCACCTTCTTGGCGTCGCCCGCCTCGGTGGTCAGCGTCGCCGCCATGAACTCGGCGGTGTAGTTGGCCTTCAGATAGGCGGTCTGGTAGGCCACCCAGGCATATGCGCAGGCGTGACTGTTGTGCGAAACGATGCGGTTGGCGATGAAGTTGAGTGGGCCATCCGGCGCCATCTCGACATCATAGGTCATCGCCGCGCCGCACGGCTCTATGGATACGATGGGGTCGCCATTGGCGGCGTGCTCGACGCCCAGGTGACGCAACACGACGGGCTTGAAGTCCTCCGGCGTCACGACGACATACGGCAGGTCGCCATACTTGGACGCGAAGTAGCCCGGCTCGCGGTCCATGCCATCCATTTCCCAGTAGACGCCATTAAAGTAGAAGTCGCAGATGCGTCCATTGCCCAGCACTTTGTGCATCTCGAAGCTGATGCCCTGCTCGATCAGCCACTCGCACATGTCACGTTCATGCTGGCTGGCACACCACATGCCATTCGACGCGATGCTGCAGCGTCCGAAGCCTGGGCCCGTGTCATAGCAAGCGCGAGAGGACGCGAGCGATTTTGCTATGATGCGAGCCTTCCACTCGGCGTCATTGGCATAGAGCCACTTGATACGCTCTTGCATCGCCGCGATGCCGATGCGCTTCATTTCCGGATAGATCGCGTGCATGCGCAGCATGTGCTGGCGCTGTTCTTCGGGGTCGCGGGCGGCCTGGTAGGCGCGTACCCGCTGGCTGACGCGCTCACGCTGTGCGCTCGTACGATTCAGCTTCGACATCGTGAGGCGGCGGGCGGCGCGCTGGCGCTCGTTGACGCGGCGTGGCGCGGTGATCAACTCAGTTCCGACACGCATCGCCGACGCCTCGAGATAGCCTTCAGTCGTCAATAAACGATGCTCGGGAGTGACCTTAATGGACTTACCTGACGCTGTGCGAATGTTGAGCAGCGCCTTACGGCCAGTCTGGACGATCCGCGCGACCCGATGTGGCCTGATCTGGCCGTCGGGCCACATCGCCAGAATCTCCGCGGGTGGATTGCGCCAGGCGGCGGACAGGGTCGTGCGGCTGCCGTCCGGTAGCTGAATCTCGGTCGAGCCATGGGCGCACTTGTTGAAGCCGTAGCCAGCGAAGGGTTCGATGAAGGAGAAGATCTGCTCGGCGACCTGCTCCTCGATGCCGTTGTGGACGCAGCCCTTGATGAACTTGCCGCGATACTTCAGCATCTCCTCGCGGTTCTTCTTCGACATCGCCTTGCGGAACTTATCCACCTCGCCCCAGCTAAAGCCCGCTAGCTGCACCGCGATCTGCAAGACCTGGTCCTGATACACGATCACGCCATAGGAATCTTTCAGCAGCGGCTCCAGGCGCGGGTGCAGATATTTGATCTGCGCCTCGCCGTGCTTGGCTTTGATGAACTGCGGAATCGAGTCCATCGGACCGGGGCGATAGAGCGCCACCATCGCCGTGACATCTTCGATGCTGGTCGGCTTCAGCTCCTTGATGTAGCTGCGCATCGCGCCCGATTCGAGCTGGAAGACGCCCGTCGTGTCGCCCAGCGCCAGCAGTTGATAGGTCTTCTCGTCGTCTTCGGGCAGGCGATCCAGATCGAGATCAATGCCGCGCGTCTCCTGGATGAACTTGCGCGTGTTCATCAGGATCGTCAGGTTGCTCAGGCCGAGGAAGTCGAACTTGATCAGGCCGAGGTCTTCCAGGTGGGCCTGCTCATATTGCGAGACCAGCCAGGTGTCGTTGGGGTCTTTGTAGTCGCGCAGTTGCAGCGGGATCGTCTCGACCAACGGTTCGCGCGAGATGACCACCCCGGCGGCGTGGATGCCCACCCCGCGCAC
>JAICVT010000284.1 GCA_025935235.1 Ktedonobacterales bacterium
ACTTGAGCATCTAAGCGACAGCGACCTCGCGGCCTTCGAGGTAGCTAAGGTCCCGCTCGGTGACTACGTTCGCTTCACCGATCTACGCGATCGACGCGCCGATGGTGTCATCACGGCTGAAGAGCAGGCCGAGCTCGAGCGGCTGCAGCAATCTGCCGACACCCTCACTCTCCAGAAAGCCTACGCCGCCGTCCTGCTGAAGTGGCGCGAACAGATGGTTGAGCACTTGCCGGGCGTTGAGAATCTAGGCAATGCGGCAGGCAGCGCCTTTCCCTCAATTTCACGATAGTGACACGGGCGAGGAGTTCAAGTGACATGGATGCGGTGCAGTCTCACAACTCAGCGGATCTGCCGCTGGTAACACTTGATAACAACGCGATTGTTGCCTTGCGCGAGAATGAGCCTGATGCTCCTGCAGTCAACGAACTGCTCGCCATGAATCGCGACGAGCAAATCGTCATCAACATTACGCTCAGTACGGCACTTGAAGCGGGCCCGAGCGGCTTGCGCCGTGACTGGCAAGAGCACATCGCATGGTTCGAGAGCTTGGGAATCACGAGAAGCAATATTTTCACAGGTCCCCGCACGATAGGCTTCATCAATCCATCTGATCCGGGCGTGACGATCTTCGACCCATGGTTGGAAAGTCAGTTCAATATGCGCTTACATCAAATCCTATTTCCGAATGTGCCGTTCTCCTGGTACGAGTTTCGGGATACCCAATGTGGTCATGCTGGTCTGCCCCTGGACGCTATGGCCGAGTATGAATTGGCGCAAGATCTCCTCTACATATACATACCACCGACGCCTCGGCACCCACAGCAACCGCCTACACCGCACTTGGATGCGCTCACCCCGGAGGAACAGGCGAAAGTGCGAGAGTTGTATCAGGAGCTTAAGAGCAACTGGCATAACGCTAAGAACGATGCGATTGGCCTCTACAATCACCTGACTGTAGCGGCACATACCTCGCACGCGGAGTGGTCAGTGTTTGTATCCAACGACAGGAACTTTCGCAAGGCGACCAAGCTTCCTAAGATTCGGGCAATGGGATTCAGGGGCGAAATCTTGCCACCTGCCGAGGCGGTGGCATTCTTGCGCTCGGTGATCTTGGATCGAGACTTTGCGTTGGCTCCAAAATAGCCGGCGCGAGCGCGACGAGAGAGGATTGAGAGGATTGTCGCCCCATGTCTGCCACCTCACACGCTTCCACTACTACCACGAGCGCGCCAGCCGCGTTAGTGGCCGCTGAGGAGGCGCTGCTGGCGACGGCGGGCGTGGCGGTGGAGCGCGGCGAGGCGCCGGGGCCGGGCGGCGCGCGGCTGCACTATCTCACCTGTGGCGAGGGCGAACCGCTCGTGCTGCTGCATGGCCGAGGCGGCGCGGCGGCGGAGTTCACGCCGATCCTGGCGCCGCTGGCCGCGCAGCGCCGCGTCATCGCGCTGGACCTGCCCGGCTGGGGCCTCTCCGACAAGCCCATCTTCACCGGGCGCACGGCGCGCGACGCCCTGCGTGTCTGGATGGATGGCGCGCTGGCGCTGCTCGATCACCTCGGGCTGGAGCGCGTCGATCTGCTCGGCCACTCGATGGGCGGCTTCACGGCGCTGGGTCTCGCGCTGGAACATCCAGAGCGCGTGCGGCGGCTGTTGCTGGCCGACTCTGGCGGGCTGGGACGCGAGATCGCCTTCGACGTGCGGCTCTTCTTCTGGCTGGGGCCAGAGCGGCTCTATCCACGGCTGGGACGCGACTTCATGGCACGCATCATGGCGCAGGACACGCCCGGGACGCCGAAGCGCCCGATCGCGCGCGACGAAGCCTTCGAGTTCGCCTGGCAGGTCGGGACGCAGCGCGAGGTCATCCCCTCTGGCGCCCGCGCCTTCAACGCCTGGGTGAACCTCTTCGGCGTGCAGCTCGATCTGCTCGACCGCCTGCGCACGCTGGAGCCGCCGACGCTGCTGCTGTGGGGCGAGCGCGACCGCGTGACGCCTTATGCCCACGCCCTGCATGCGCGCAAGTTCATGCGGCAGGCGCGGCTGGTCGTCTTCACTCGCTGCGGCCACTCACCCTTCGCCGAGCGTCCAGCGGACTTCGCGCGCGTGGTCAACGTGTGGCTTAATGGAGGCAACGCGCCGTCGCGCGTCTGAAATGACCAGTGATGCGAGCGATGAAGGGGATGAGATGCCTGCTCAGGTAGTGACCACCACGGACCTGCCGCTGCCGAAGTTCAGTGTCGGCAAGGTGCGCGACACGTACGATCTGGGCGACCGCCTGCTGATGGTAGCGACCGACCGCATCTCGGCTTTCGACTGCATCCTGCCCAATGGCATCCCCGACAAGGGGCGCGTGTTGACGCAACTCTCCGCCTTCTGGTTCGACCGCCTCTCCGACGTGATCGCCAACCACCTCATCAGCATGGATCTCGCCGAACTGCCGCCCGCCCTGAGCAATGACGCCACGCTGCGCGAGCTGCTGGCGGGCCGCTTTATGATCGTCAAGAAGGCCAAACGCTTCGACTTCGAGTGCGTCGTGCGTGGCTATCTGGCGGGCAGCGGCTGGGCCGACTACCAGCGCACGGGCGCGGTCTGTGGCGTGGCGCTGCCCGCTGGCCTGCGCCAGGGCGAGCGGCTGCCGGAGCCGATCTTCACCCCCGCCACCAAGGCCGAGGAGGGCCACGACCTCAACATCTCGCTGGATGAGATGAAGCGCGCGATTGGCGAGGATATGGCGCAGACCATTGCCGACGCCAGCATCGCACTCTACAAGGCGGCGGCCAGCTACGCGCTCGACTGTGGCATCATCATCGCCGACACCAAGATGGAGTTTGGCCTGCTCGATGGCGAGCTGATTCTGATTGACGAGTTGCTGACGCCCGACTCCTCGCGCTACTGGCCGGTCGCCGACTACCGGCCCGGCGGCTCGCCCCCCAGCTTCGACAAGCAATATGTGCGCGACTGGCTCGAAGCCTCTGGCTGGAACAAGCAGCCGCCCGCGCCCGCGCTGCCCGCCGAGGTGGTGGAGGGCGCCGCCACCCGCTACCGCGAGGCCTACGAGTGGCTGACCGGCCATCCCTTGCCAGAGTAGACGCGCCCTCCCGCCTGCCCGCCTGTAACACCTGCGCGTAGTCTCCTGCAAGCGGATGAGTCCGCTTGGGGAGATCAACCACGCGCGAGCCGCGCAGTCTAGCTGGAGCAGGTATGCAGCCCAATCAATTCACCGCATCAGGCTATTCAGATCATCTGCCAACCGGGGCCGCCAGCGCGCCGTCGCCTGCGAGCAAGCTGATCGCGCTCGTTGCGCCGCCTCCGCCGCCCGTTGGCGCCGACTTCGGCGCCCGCGAGTGGGCGCGGCGTGGACGGCTGGCGGGCGTGCTGCTGCTGGCCTTCACGCTGATCGAGCTGGCCGCGCTCATCCAGTTCACCGTGGTGGATGACGACCACCCCGCCATGAAGATGACGCTAGTGGCGTGCCTGATCCTGACGGTCGTCGTCGGCGCGCTGAACCGGCTGGGCTGGAACGTCACAGCGGGGCTGCTGCTGGTGGCGCTGGCCGATCTGCCGCTGGCCGCCATCCCAGCCACGGCCATCGGCGGCCAGTTCGACACGACGGACCTGGGCGCGCTCTATCTGGCGGCTGGCTCGCTGCTGGTGGCCGCCTCCGTGCTGGAGCCGTGGAGCGTCTTCATCGTGGCGGCGCTCAACTGCGCGCTGATGGCGGGGCTGATGCTGGAGATGCCACACACGGCAGGATTCGAGCAACTGCTGGCCTCCAACAATGCGCAGCAGGCCTTCGCCGGGCCGCTGCTGATGCAGGTGGTGGTGGCGCTGGTGGCGTTCATCTGGGCGCGCAGCGTGCTGGTGGCCCTGCGCCGCGCCGACCGCGCCGAAGAGATCGCGGCGCTGGAGCGGCGTGAGGTGGAGCGCACGCACGAGCTGGAGCAGGGCGTGCGCGAGCTGCTGGCGGCGCATGTGCAGCTGGCGAACGGCAATTTCCAGGCGCGCGTCCCCGCCATCCGCAACCCGATGCTGTGGCAGATCGGAAGCAGCCTCAACAACCTGATCGCCCGCTTCGCCCGTCTGGCGCAGATGGACTTTCTGCTGCGTCGCACCGAGCAGGAGGCTCGACGGCTGGCCGAGAGCATCCGCGTGGCGCGGGCGGGGAGTGCGCCGCTGTGGCCCGCGCCCAGTGGCACGCCGCTGGATGAGGTCATCACCGCGCTGACCGACGGGCCGCAGCCGCCAGAACCGCGTGTCTCGCCCACGCAGCGCCCCACCACTGACTCGAACCTTAGCTCGAATCTGGGCTCGAATCTGGGCGCGTGGCCCTTCGCCTGATGCTGGCGATGCTGGCGATGCTGGCGCGGCGGAGCGAGCGGCGAATACATCCTGAAGACGGCCCGAAGGACGCGGGTATTCAGCCGTGTCCTCATCTTGCGCCCCGCGAACCAAACGTGGTATAAGGCGCTATCGTGCGTGACGCGAGCGCTGTAAGCGCCCCGTCTCCCACGCGGGATGCACGGTCGTCTTCAGGCGAACTCCGCATGACGGGAGAGCCGCATGGCCACTGCCGCTAGCTCATCCCCCAGCGCCACCGCGCGCGGCCCGCGCGGGACGTTGCTGCTGGGCAACCTTCGCGCATACCTCCACGATCCACTGGGCTACATGGTCGAGATGCCCCGCCAGTACGGGCCGGTGGTTCGGCTACGCTTGCTCCAGACCCCCTACTACGTGGTCGCCCACCCCGATGGCGTCCAGCGCATCCTGCACGACAACGCGCGCAACTACCTGCGTGCGCCGCAGGTCATTGACCCGGTCAAAGTCAGCTTCGGCGCCGGATTACTCGTCACCGAGGGCGCGCCCTATCTGCGGCATCGCCGCATGATGCAGCCCATCTTTCACCATCGCCATGTCCAGACCTTCGCCGAGTTGATGGCCCACCAGACGGCGACGCTGCTCACGGCCTGGGAAGCGCCTGCCCAGCGCGGCGAGCGCGTGGATGTCGCCGCGGCGATGAAGCGCCTGGCGCTGGCGATCGTGACACGGGCGCTGTTCAGCGCTGATCTTGACCGGACCGCTGATGCGCAAGTGCTGAGCGCAGCCAACGACACGTTGAACGACGCGGCGTTTCGGCGCGCGATGTATTATCCCGTGTATCCGCCCCCAGCGGTCCCGACGCCCCACAATCGCCGCTTCCGGGCCGCCGCGCGCCACCTCGATCACCTCGTCTACCGCCTGATCGCCGTGCGCCGGGCGCAGTACGACACGCAGAGCGACAACGCCGCAAGTGACTCCGCGACGGACCCGCTTTCCCTGCTCATCGAGGCGCGCGACGCCGAGACGGGCGAGGGGATGACTGATCGGCAGATCCGCGATGAAGCGCTGAATCTGATCTTCGCCGGACACGACACCGTCGCCAATGCGCTGACCTGGACGCTCTACCTCCTCGCGCGCCATCCCGATGTCGTTGAGCGGCTAGAGGCAGAGGTGGCGACCGAACTGGGTGGGCGCGCGCCGACGGTGGGAGATCTCGCGCGCCTGCCCTACAGCCGCATGATCCTCGACGAAGCCCTGCGCCTGTATCCGCCGGTTCCCATTGATCCTCGCCGGGCGCTCAGCGCCGATACCATCTGCGGCTACCACATCCCGGCTCGCGCCAACGTGAGCGTGGGTATCTACGCCGTCCACCATCATCCCGACTATTGGCCCAGGCCCACCGACTTCGATCCAGAGCGATTCACGCCCGCCGCGGTAGCGAGCCGCCATCGCTACGCCTATCTGCCCTTCTTCGCCGGTCAGCACCTCTGTATGGGCAAAGACTTCGCCCTGCTCGAGGCGCAACTGGCGCTCATCATGGTCGCGCAGCGCTATCGGCTGACGCTCGCGCCCGGGCAGGTTGTCGAGCCACACCTGGGGCTGACGCTCAGCCCGCGCGGGGGCCTGCCGATGACGCT
>JAICVT010000578.1 GCA_025935235.1 Ktedonobacterales bacterium
CCACCCTCAGAATCCAGAGTGCGAACGGTGCTTGCTGCGCGCCCGCTGCGTGTATTATCAGAATATGCGAGCGCAAGCCGACCGCCAGGCAGGCGACTAGCGATTGCCTGGCAGGCGAGCGTGATGCGTTACGCGCCTCGTGGCGCCTCGTTGCACTCCCAGGAGGAACGAGTTTGGCAGAGTTGTTGCGATAAGGGTATCGCACTTGCCGGAATGAGCCGCAAGCGTCGGCGAACCGGGCATGTAGCCGCTTCGGGCCGCTACCGGTCACTATCAGGTTCCAGAGGATTCGCAGCGAAAACGTCTATGGCAGTCAACAATCCGATGACCTCGAGTTCTCACTGGCACGTCCCACGGATGGAGACGCTACGCCGGGAGACAAAAACTCCACAGCCAAGCATGACCGTCGCGCTCGCCGAGCGCGCTGAGCGCGCGCGTGGCTGGGTCGGCGCGGCGGCGCGGCCGGCGGCGCGGGCGCTCTTCGCTGGTGTGCTGGTGGGCGGCGTAGTGGTCGCGCCCGTGCTGGCGCTCGTGGCGCTGATCGTGCTCTTCGCGCCAACGCCGCTGGGCGTGCGGAATCTCGCCCCGGCGCTGATCTTCGCGTCGCTGGCGTGGCTGGCGCTGGCAATCTTTGGCGCGCACGCGCAGATCGAGCGCGAGGACGCGGCGTCCGGCGAACCGATGGTCGAGTCGCTGCCCGAATAGCGCCGCCCGACGCGCATGACGCGCCTCACGGGCGCGCCATGCGCATCCCTGCCCGCCCGCTTTTTCTCCGCTTTGAGCGAGGATGTGCGGGCGGACTTTATATGCCATCAGCATCTCTCCGCGCTGGAGAGTGGCAGCCACATGGACTCTGGCGCCACAATATGGAGCAAGATGGCTCCAGGACGGCTCCAGGGGAGGAGGCGCCGCATGTCCAGCGTATGGCGCGCGGATCCGTCGCGTGACGACAAGCGCGACGGCTACATCGGCGTGTCCACCGACGACCCCCAAGCGCACGATGAGCGAGACGAGCGGCCAGAGGCCGACGACGCCGACGACGCCGAGGCGCAGGGCGCGCCTGACCTCTACGCGCGGCTGGGCGTGGCGCCAGATGTCAACCCCGATGACCTGCGGCGCGCCTATCACCGCCGGGTGAAGCTGTGGCATCCTGACCGCTACGCGGGCGCGCCGGCCGCGCTGCGTGAGCGCGCCGAGCGCCGCATGCGCCAGCTCAACGAAGCCTACGACACGCTCGGCGATCCGGTGGCGCGCGCGGCGTATGACCGCCAGCGTGAGGGGCGTGGTGTCCCGGTCGGCGACGTCATCAACGTCTTCGGGCAGCGCTCCGCCGCGCCGCCACCACGCGCCGAGGAGGAGCCCGAGGGACACGCCAGCGCCAACCCCAACGGGGCCGGGCAATTCTTCGGCATGCTGGCGGCGGTGCTGGCACTGGCGCTGATCGGCGGCGCCATCAGCGGGGCGGGGCTGGGCAGCGGGATTGGCGCGCTGGTCGCGCTGGTAGGCATCGCCGCGCTGCTGCTGGCGGCCGCCTTCTTCGTCACCGATTCGCCGCTCTCCAAGGCCGCCTTCAGGCTGATGGAGTCCGATCCGCGTGGCGCCCCACAACAGCCGCGCCGCCCGGCGCCACAACGCGAGCGCACGGCGCAGCCCGACGCGTCGCGATCGGAGGAATCGGCTGGCGATGGCGACATCACTCCGGCGACGTTCGAGGCGCTGATCGAGGAAGCGCTGGCGTCCGTGCCGCATCAGTTTGATGAGTACATGCGCAACGTGGTCGTGCGCTCGGAGCAGGAGCCAGACGCCGAGACGCTGAA
>JAICVT010000091.1 GCA_025935235.1 Ktedonobacterales bacterium
TTCTATCAGCCGCGACTGGTGGTGGCCGACCCCGCAACGCTGCTGACGCTGCCCGCCCGCCAGCGCATCGAAGGCTGGGCGGAGGTCATCAAGCATGGCGCCGCGCTCGACGCCGACTACTTCGCCGCGCTGGAGCGCGAGGCCGATGCGTTGCTGCGGGTCGAGCCAGCCATCACGACGGCCATCATCGCGCGCTCAGTGGCGATCAAGGCTGAGATCGTCGGCGAGGATGAGCGCGAGGGCGAGGATGGGCGGCGGGCGCTGCTCAACTTCGGCCATACGATCGGCCACGCCATCGAGGCGGTGACGGGCTACCGGCGGTGGCTGCACGGCGAGGCGGTCAGCGCAGGGATGGTGGTCGCGGCGCGGCTGGGCTGGCGCATGGGCATCACCCCGCGCGGCGCTGTGGATCGCCTGGAGGCGCTGCTGGCGCGCTTCGGTCTGCCAACCGGGCTGGATGGCCTGAGCGCGCCCGCGCTGCTGCGAGCCGCGCTGTGGGACAAGAAGACGCGCGGCGGGCGGGTACGCTGGGCGCTGCTGACGGCGCTGGGCGAGTGCGCGCTCTTCGCCAGCGCGCCGGATGACGCGGTGCGCGAGACGCTGCTTGAATTGGGCGCGTCGCCCGATGCGCTTGCGCCAACGGAGCGCGCGGAGAGTGAGGATGCCGATGTCTGAAGCAGCCAGCCAGGCCACGCTCCCACGCGTGCTGGTGGCGCACGGCCCCAATCTGAACACGCTGGGCAACCGCGAGCCAGCGATCTACGGCAGCATGACGCTGGCCGAGATCAACAGGCGGCTAGAGGCGCGCGCGAGTGAGCTGGGCTGCGAGGTGATCTGCTTCCAGTCGAACCACGAAGGCGCGCTGATAGACTTCTTGCAGGAGCATGGCCCAGCTGCGCGCGGGCTGGTCATCAATCCCGGCGGCCTGACCCATACCAGCGTCAGCCTGCGCGACGCCGTCGCTGGCTCCGGCCTGCTAGCGGTCGAAGTCCACCTCTCCAACATCCACGCGCGCGAGCCATTTCGCCATCGCTCGCTGCTGGCGCCCGTCTGCCGTGGGCAGGTGATCGGCCTGGGCTGGCGCGGCTATCTGCTGGCGCTCGAAGCGATCATGGGATTGCTGGGCGAGGCGTGAGACATCGCATCACGAGTTCCCCTCTCCCGCCTCGGCGGGGAGGGGTTGGGGGTGTCATTCGCTGCTAGGAAGCGCTGAGCGGCGCGTGCGGAGCCGCATCTGGCCCCGCACTCGCCGCGAGGCCATGCGACTGCTCCCAGGCTGCAATCGCCGACTCCTGCTCGTTGACGATCTCCTGCTGTCCGCGCATCGTCACCTGGACGAGCCACAGCACGATCGCGGCAAGCACAGTCCAGATCACCCAGACGAGCACCAGCCAGCCAACGTCGAATAGCATAGGATACCTCCTCTGCTCGTGACCGACCTGTGTCGTCGCGCCGCGCATGCGCCATCTGAGGCGGATCGCGCCTTCTATCAGCGCACGCCGTCGCGAACGGCCTACAACTGACGTCTCCGCATTTGCCATGCCCGCTTGACAGAAGCAGTATAGCGCATTGCGCAATCACCTGCGGCTGCGTGGCGGCCTTGCGGCGTCAGCCGGGAGTATATGGTGATCCGCGCCACGGCAATCGAGAGGCGCCTGCGGCTTCTCCCCTGGCATGAACCGCCGCGGATGCTTAGGGGCGCTGGCATCCGCGGCGGCTCTGACTGAGTAGCGATCAGCAGCGATCAGCTGTGCTTCCAGGTGTCGCTGAAGCTTGTCCCGCTGGACCCGAGACCGGACGGCTGCGCCTTGACCGTGCCGCTCGATGTCACCATCACGATCTCATCCACATTGGGATTCTGGCTGATGGCGGCGCCGTTGGCGGTGCAACTGGTGAATGAGACCGAGCCGAAGTTGGCTAGCGGCAGCACGCCGCCCGAGCCAGAGGGCGCCTCGGCGATCCACTCCGCCGAGCCGAGCTTGGCCTTCTTCGAGCTTGCGCTCACCTTTTGGGTCCAGTGCTGCGTCGAGTCACTGATGGTCAGGGTGAAGCTGCCGCTGCCGTTCGTGCTGACCTCGGCTGAGATCGCATCGCCCGGCTTGACAGGGTTGCTGAAGTTCACGGGAAACTTGGGGTACATCTCGTACCACGCATAGTAGGTGGGCGTGCCGCTCGAGCAGTCGGCGTCAGTTCCGGTCTGCTCGACCGTGCTAGTGGTGTCGCCATCAATGCCCACCCAGAACGACGAGTAGGCCGTCTGGCCAGATGAGCACGACGCTGAAGGTTGCGTCCACGAGCCTTTGACGTCGGTGTAGCGCCCGCCGCTCGTGGCGTAGCCTGACCAGTTGGTGCTCTGGGAGTTCCGGCCATCGCGCACATGGATCATCGGCGCCGAGTGGTGTACTGTAGCGGCCTGGGCCGCGACTGGGTGTGCGGCGCCCAGACCGACCGCGACGACGGCGGCCAGTGCGGCGACGACCGAAACGGAAGCGAGAGGCAGTCCGACTTTCACGAGCTTACGCATCGCGACTCCTTTGCAGACTGAGCAATCACAGATGAAGGCTGACGCGCTGTCGGCCAGTGGCTCTAATGCCCCGCGCCGACGGCCCCGCTGCGCGCCGTCCGTTTGCCTTCAGTGGAGATAGCCTACCACCAGCTGTCAATAGCAAGCGGCTGCGCGCAACGCGACGGACAGCCGATGGAGACGCAGAGGCGCAGGGCGCCAGGGACGAGCGGGCTATCGGTACGCCTGACTACTCACGGAGTCGAGCGCGGTGTAGTATGATACTTTGGGTGTTCGGCGTCATCCGCAAGGAGCGCCGCAGGGCGGCGCCATCTGGCGCAAGCGCCTCGAACACGCCAATACCGCGGCTACCGGAGACAGCGAACGCTTCAAACGCCACAGCGCGTAGGACGGTCGTACCCAACCACATCGCGAGCGCGCCGGTTGACCTCGGCAGGCAGCGGTCACGTCCCAGCCTGACGCCGATGGTCCCGCATCGCGCTGCGCATCTGCGTCTGCCCGCCCGCGCGGGAACGCACGGAGAGGATTGCGAGAGGCATGATTTCGACTGGTGACCTGAAAAAGGGCATCTCCATCGAGTTCGAGGGGTCGCTCTTCCAGATCGTTGACTGGCAGCACATCAAGATGGGACGCGGCGGCGCCATCGTGCGCATGAAGCTGCGCAACCTGCGCACCGGCTCCAACATCGAGCGTACAGTGGACGCTGGCGAAAAGTTCCCTCGCGCGTTCCTTGACCATCGTCCCGTGCAGTATAGCTACAATGACGGAGATACGTATTACTTCATGGACAACGAAACGTTCGAGACGTTTCCCATTTCAGCCGAGCAGCTCGGAGACGCGCGTCACTACCTGCAAGACGGCATGCAGCTGGAAGTCATCAGCTACAAAGATGAGCCGCTGAGCGTCGAGTTGCCCGACACGGTGGTGCTGGAAGTCACGTATACTGAGCCGGGCTTCAAGGGCGACACGGCCACCGGCGGCAATAAGCCCGCCACGCTGGAGAATGGGATCACCGTGCAGGTGCCGCTGTTCGTCTCGATGGGCGACAAGATTCGGGTCAAGACCGATGGCGGCTCGTATGTCGAGCGCGTCAACTAGCGCGCTGGCTGAGCCACACAACGCCTGGAAGCCACGGACACCGCGGATTCAGAGGATACAGAGGATACAGACGACGGAGGAGCGGTATGGCGCGCGATAAGGCCGAGCGGCCCGACGAGGCGCAGACGGAGCAGCCACATCTCAGCGTCGCGGAGTTGCGCCAGCTCATCACGCTGATGAACGGCAGCGACATCGAAGAGATCGGCATCGAGGAAGGCGCCAGCGGCCTGCGCCTCTCGCTGCGCAAGCCAGCGCCCATCTCGCTGGCGGGCGTTGGCGGCCAGGATGACGACCTCTTCGACGCCCTGATCGTGGAGGAGACCGAGACCCGCGATGGCGCGACGAGCGCGGAGGTGCGGGCGCCGCTGGTGGGCCTCTTCCGCACGGGCATGAAGGCGGGCGCGCAGGCGCTGGTGGGCCTGGGCGATGTGGTGCGCGAGGGCCAGATCGTCTGCGCGGTCGAGGCGCTCAACGTCTATAACGAGGTAGAAGCGCCCACCGCCGGTCGTGTCAGCGCGATCTATGTCCACGATGGCCAGCCGGTCGAGTATGGGCAGCCGCTGCTGGAGATCGAGCCGGTCGGCTAACGTGCCTGGGGTCGGCCAGCGCTCAGCCAGCGCTCGGTCTGCCCACGGATGTACCGCGCCATTCCCGCCAGCGCCGGTGGAAGGGCCGCCTCCATGCGAATTGTGACCGTCAGCGAACTTACGCGCTACCTCAAGGATCTGATCGCCGAGGACTATGCGCTGCAGGATGTCTGGGCGCAGGGCGAGATCAGCAACTACACCCAGGCGGCGTCGGGCCATCGCTACTTCGTGCTGAAGGATGGCTCCGCCGCGCTGCGCTGCGCGCTCTTCGCCGGGCATCGCGCCGCGCCGATCCGCAATGGCATGGCGGTCTTTGCCCACGGACGCATCGGCATCTGGGAGCAGCGCGGCGACCTCCAGTTCTATGTTGACGACATCCGCGACGCCGGGATTGGCGAGCTGAACCTGCGCTTCGAGGCGCTCAAGGCGCGGCTGGAGGCCGAAGGGCTGTTCGCGCCGGAGCGCAAGCGCCCGCTGCCGGAGCGCGTGCAGGTGGTGGGCGTCGTCACCTCGCCACAGGCGGCAGCGCTGCGCGACATCCTGCGCACGCTGCGGCTGCGCTGCCCGCTAGTGGAGGTGATTCTGGCGCCGACGCTGGTGCAGGGCGAGGGCGCGGCGCAGCAGGTGGCCAGCGCCATTGATGCTCTCAACGCGCAGGGCCGCGCCGATGTGATCGTGGTGGCGCGCGGCGGCGGCTCCATCGAGGAGCTGTGGGCCTTCAACGAGGAGGTGGTGGCGCGCGCCATCGCACGCTCGCGCCTGCCGGTCGTCACGGGCGTGGGACATGAGACCGACTTCACCATCGCCGACTTCGTGGCCGACCTGCGCGCCAGCACACCAACCGCCGCTGCGATGGCCGTCACGCCCGACGCCGCCATCTGGCGCGCCGCCACGCTCGATCTGCGCAGCCGGCTCGACATCGCCATGTCGGGGATGCTGGTGGCACAGCGCGACACGCTGGCCCAGACCGCGCGCCGCCTCGATCGCGCCAGCCCGCAGCGCCAGATCGCCGACACTCGGCAGCGCGTGGACGCCGCGACCGGATCGCTGGCGCTGCGACTCGACCATCTGCTGACGCTGCGGCGCGAGTCGGTGCGCGCGCAGGCGCTGCGGCTGCATGCGCTCAGCCCGCTGCTGACCATCGCGCGGGGCTATGCGATTGTGCGGCGCGAGCCAGATGGCGCGGTGGTGGCGAGCGTAGCGCAGGTTGCGCCGGGCGACGGGTTGAGCATTCTGCTGGCGGATGGGCGCATCGCGGCGGTGGCTGGCCCGCGCCTGCCCAACCTGCCCGACACGCCCGACGGCGCCTCAGCGGACGGCGCGACTCAGGTCAATCAGAAGCGGGAGAGTAGGCGAGCATGACAGCGGATCCAGCACAGAACGGCGCCGAACGCAAGCGGCGCGGCAAGCGGAGCGCGCAGCATGATGCAGAGGCCAGCCAGCCTTTCGAGGAGCAACTGGAGGAGCTGGATGGCATCGTGACGGCGCTGGAAGATGGCCGCCTGCCACTGGAAGAGGCGCTGGCGCTCTTTGAGCGCGGCATGCGGCTGGCCAAGAGCTGCCAGGATCGCCTGGACGCGGCGGAGCTGCGGGTGCGGCGGCTGCGCGCCATCGCGCCGGTGGACGAAGCCGATGAGATCACCTTCTCACTCGAAGACTTTGACGATGACGAGTAGACATCAATAGCGACGGACCAGGAATAGACATGGGCGCAGAACTCGCGTTGCTGGAGGCGAATCGGCCATTGTGGGCCGCCGCGCTGGGATGGTTTATCGCGCAGCTCATCAAGACGCTGGCGGCGCTGCGCAAGGATAAGCGCCTCAACCTCGGACACCTCGTCGCCTCAGGCGGCATGCCCAGCTCACACTCGGCGCTGGTGGTGGGCCTGGCGACTGCCATCGCGCGAGTTGATGGCTTGCAATCGGCTCCCTTTGCGCTGGCCGCTATCTTCGCGGGCGTCGTGATGTATGACGCCGCTGGCGTGCGGCTGGCCGTCAGCCGCCAGGCGCGCGTCCTCAATCTGATGGTAGACGACTTCTTTCACGAGCGCGGCCTGCGCGAGCAGCGCCTGCGCGAGCTGATCGGCCACACCCCCATCCAGGTCTTCGCGGGCGCCATCATCGGCATCGTCATCGGCATCCTGCTGACGCGCTGAGCGGCAATACCAACCTGGGGCCGACCTTGCGGCCTCGCCCTCCCGCGTGCTACTATGAGCAAACTTTCAGGCAATTATCACCCTGTCATCATAAAGAAAGCTTATAGTTGAAGCAGGGGCGATGGGTGGATCGCTCCGATCCGGGCGCCGACTCGCCCGCTGGTATGGCGAGCGGCAGAGCAGAGGAGGACCCCGATGCAGGTGATGCGCGACGACCTCTCGCCGATTCGCTTTGGCGAGCCGCTGCTGTGCGGCATGGCCGACTGCGAGACGCAGACCACGGATGGTCTGCTGGAGCGCGATGAGCGCCTGCCGGGACTGTTTCGGCTGCTGCCTATCTGCCCGGACTGCCTGCAGGGGCTGCGTACCGGCCAGCGCCTGCGCCTCCGCTCCTACCGCCCCGACGCATAGGGAAAGCGTGCGATATCGCCGGGCGCGCCTACAGTCGCTCGATGATGGTGGCCGTGCCAAGCCCGCCCCCGCAGCACATCGCTTGCAGGCCATAGCGCGCGTTGCGCTGCTCCAGCGCGTGCAGCAGCGTCACCATCAGCCGCGCGCCCGAGGCCCCCAGCGGATGACCAAGCGCGATCGCGCCGCCGTTGACATTGACCCGCTGCATATCGGCGTGCAGCTCCTTCTCCCAGGCCAGCACAACCGACGCAAACGCCTCGTTGATCTCGAAGAGGTCAATCTGGTCGAGTGTGAGGCCCGCGCGCTCCAGAATCTGGCGCGTCGCGGGGATGGGGCCGGTCAGCATCGTCACTGGATCCACGCCGACGACGCGCTGGGCGATGATGCGCGCGCGTGGCCGTAACCCCAGCGCCGCCGCGCGCTCTGGCGTCGTCAGCAGCAACGCCGCCGCGCCGTCGCTGATCTGGCTGCTGCTGCCCGCCGTCACCTTGCCATCGGGCTTGAAGGCGGGCTGCAGCGCGGCGAGGCGCTCCAGCGTCGTGTCGCGGCGGGTGCCCTCGTCGCGCGCTACCGTCCCGCCATCGCTCAGCGCGACCGGCGTAATCTCGCGGTCGAAGGCTCCGGCGTCCTGGGCGGCGGCAGCGCGTTGGTGGCTTTGCAGGCCCAGCGCGTCCATCTGCTCGCGGCTGATGCCCCACTGGTCGGCGATCATCTCAGCCGCCAGCCCTTGATGCGTGATGGGATAGGCCTCCAGCAGCGACGGTGGGAAGGGATCGCCCGCCACCGAGACCGACGAACCCATCGGCACACGCGACATGCTCTCGACGCCGCCCGCGATGGTCATCTCGCAGACGCCGGACTGAATCAGGTTGGCGGCGAAGTGGATGGCCTGCTGGCCAGAGCCGCACTGGCGGTCCACCGTCGTCGCCGGAACCTCCATTGGGAAGCCCGCCGCCAGTACGGCATTGCGTGCGACGTTGTAGCCCTGCTCGCCGACCTGGCTCACGCAGCCCCAGACGACATCCTCGACCATCTCCGGCTCGATGCCCGCCTGCCGCGTGACCGCGCGCAAGACCTGCGCCGCCAGCATCACCGGATGCTCGCCGCGCAGCGCGCCATTACGTCGGCCAATCGGCGTGCGTGTCGCCGCGACAATCACCACCTCGCGCCCTGTCTGTGCCATCTCGTCGCCCTCGCTTTCGTGGCGCGCCCCCACCCCCAGCCCCTCCCCCGCTTCGCGGGAGAGGGGAGCTACAGTGTTCCCCCTCCCCTCGCAGGGGAGGTGGTCAGGGGGAGAGGTCGCGTCTGGTTGCTCAACCTCACACGCTCTGGTCAGAGTATACGTCCGCGATGCGCTATGCGATGGGCTGGGCGCTGAGCAGGCGCTCGATGTCGTCGAGTAGCATCGCCGTCCAGGCGGCGGAGCGGCTCGCCCGCAGCTCGCGCAATGACTGGGCGCGCAGGCGCCTCGCCTCGTCGCTCAGCGTGTCGAATGAGGCTGTCAGGTCGGGCAGTTCGGGATGCTCGGCGGCCAGCCGCTCGGTCGCCGCACGCATCTCGGCGGTGGCGTCCGCTGGCCGCTCGATGAAGTGACCCAACTCGCGCATCTGCTGGTCGAAGAAGACGAAGACCGGCACAGAGCGGTACTTGCCTTCCTTGAGGTACTGGTCGGCCAGGTCGAGGTTCTGGTCACGCAGGAAGAGGCGCAGGTTCAGCTTGCCGGTGCGCTCGGCCAGCGCCGCCAGCACCGGCACGTTGGCCAGCGCGTCGCCGCACCAGTCCTCCGTGATGATGAGTGTGTTGATCGACTGGGGCAGTCGCTCGAAGAACGCGACATCCTCTGGTCGCAGCGCCGCCTGCGCCTGGTTGCGCTCGAACGTGTCGCGATTTTGCGTCATCTGCGCGATGTACTGCTCCACCGTTAACCCTTGCTCGAATCGTTCGTGGGTAATCGCCATGCTGCTGTTGTCCTCTGCTGCGCTGGAGTACCGCGCTGAAATGTGGGCGCGATCCACGCTTCAAACTCTGAAGTGTGGCATTCACACAGATAGCGCGACGCTTGCCAGCGCGTCAAGGGGGCGTGGCTCTGGCTCCCCTCTCCCGCACAGCGGGGGAGGGGCTGGGGGCACGCTTCACACGACATTGGTGAAGCGGGCGACGATCAGCAGCAGCACGAGCATCGAGAGCATCGCCTCGACCATCATCAGCAGCTTGGCGCGGCGGGTCAGAGGGACGGTGTCGGCGGGGCTGAGCGCGGTGGCCGAGCAGAAGGCCAGAAAGAGGTAGTCCACGAATCCGGCGCGCCAGCCGGTGCGGTTGCCGCCCTGCTGCTGCGGAAACTGGAAGTCGGCGGCCTCGTGCCCGCGATGATGGCGCTTGACGGGGCCATCGCCGTCGGTCTCCCAATACCACGAGGCAAAGACCAGCACATTGCTGACCCACAGCAGCACACCAGAGGTCAGAATCTGATAGGCGCGTAACGCATCCAGATGCAACACCAGCAGCACGACCGAGCTGAAGAGCGCCAGCGTCAGCGCCGCCAGCAGCGCATAGGAGAAAGCGCGCACGACGCGGTGCGCGAGCCGACGCCCGCTCAGCCGCGCCAGCATCGGCGGTGCGACCAGCGCCGCCTCGACCGCTAGCAGCAGCCAGTGTGGCCCAAACACCACGTTGTCGGGGAGCTGAAAGTAGAGCAGTCCCACCAGCAGAGCGCCCGCCGTCGCCAGCAAAAACTGCTCGATGTCGACTCCGGCGCGAAACGCCGCCGATGACTCCGTTCCGTCCACGCGCCCCATATATTCGCCTCACTTCCGCGAGAGACTGTTCACTATCGCTGCTGGGGCTGACTCCCAGCGCGCCGCGCGAGCCGCCACAGACCATCATACTCCAGCGTGGTTCAAGCTGGCGGCGCGGCGCGCTGGTACGCGGATGGGGCGCGATGCCGCGTGACGAGCGCAAGGTTGGCGAGCGAGTTGCGGATGTCGTCGCCGGACGGCCCGCGAGAACGAGCGGCGTCGCGCCGGGAAAGTGGCCCAGCGAGCGCCCCGCCACATCGCATGCGCTCCCAGGCAGGACACAGGCAGGACACAGGCAGGACAGGATTCCATCCCCACCCTGACAACGCTTGGCCGCTCGCGTCCGGCGCGGAACAAGCGAGCCACAGACTGGTAGCGTGAGCGGAGGCAGCGCGATGGCAACCGAGAACATCTGGACCGAGCATATCGTCTTGCAGCGGCGACCCCGCTGGCTGAAGTATCCGATTCTCACCTGGATTACCAGCACCGATCACAAGAAGATTGGCATCGCGTACATCTACACGGCGTTCATTTTCTTCGTGCTGGCGGGCATCGAGGCGCTCATCATGCGGTCGCAGCTGGCCGTGCCGAATAACAACTTCGTCTCGCCGGAGCTGTACAACGAAGCGATGACGATGCATGGAACCGTCATGCTCTTCCTCTTTCTGATGCCCATGTGGACGGGCTTCGGCAATTATCTGATCCCGCTGATGATCGGCGCGCGCGATGTGGCCTTCCCACGTCTCAACCAGTTCGGCTACTACATGCTGGCGTTTGGCGGCAGCCTCTTCGCGTTGAGCCTGGTGATTGGCGAGGCGCCCAACGTCGGCTGGTTTGCATATGCTCCGTTGACGGAGGGCAACACCGCCTGCCTCACACAGATCTCACAGCTCGTGACGTCAGCGCAGACCATCTCTTCGGCCACATCCGCCGCGCACGGCACGCAGGGCTGTTTCTCGCCTGGGCTGCATGTGGATTTCTGGGCGATTGGGCTATTGATTCTGGGCATCTCCTCGATCGTCGCCAACATTAACTTCATCGTCACCATCATCAAGATGCGAGCGCCTGGCATGACGATCAACCGCATGCCGATGTTCGTCTGGATGATGCTCGTGACCGCTTTCCTCATCATCTTTGCCATCCCGAGCCTGACCACCGCCGCTTCGCTGATCGAGCTGGATCGCCATCTGGGGATGCACTGGTTCCAGGCGACGTTTCAGGGCGATCCGCTGCTCTGGCAGCACCTCTTCTGGTCGTTTGGCCATCCCGAGGTCTACATCGTGATCCTGCCAGGCTTCGGCATGATCTCGGAGGTGCTGCCGGTCTTCTCTGGCAAGCCGCTGTTTGGCTACACCTTCGTGGCGTGGTCGGGCGTGGCGATTGGCTTCCTCAGCTTCACCGTCTGGGCGCACCACATGTTCGCGGTCGGGCTGCCGGTCCTGGCGCAGGCCTTCTTCTCAGCGACCTCGGCCATCATCGCGGTACCCACTGGCGTCAAGGTCTTTAGCTGGCTGGCGACGATCTACCGAGGCAGGTTGCGATTTGACACACCGATGCTCTTCGCGCTGGCCTTCCTCGTGCAGTTCGTGATCGGCGGGTTGAGCGGCGTGGCGGTCGCGGTCGTGCCCGTGGACTATGAGGTGACGGATAGCTATTTCATCGTGGCGCACCTGCACTATGTGCTGATGGCGGGGGCGACCTTCGCGCTCTTCGCGGGCATCTACTACTGGTTCCCGAAGCTCTCGGGTCGCAAACTGGATGAGCGACTGGGCAAGCTGCAGTTCTGGCTGTTCGTCATCGGAACCAATCTGACGTTCTTTCCGATGCACATTCTGGGGCTGCTTGGCATGCCGCGCCGCGTCTATACCTATCCGCCGGGCGTCGGCTGGAGCCAGCTCAGTTTCGCCTCATCGGTCGGCTCCCTCATCATCGCGGCGGGCGTGATCGTCTTTGTCGCCAACTGGTTCGTGACGATCCGGCGGCCCGCCGACGCCACCGCCGATCCGTGGGACGCCAACACGCTGGAGTGGCTAACGACCTCGCCGCCGCCGCCTGAGAACTTCGTGGAGCTTCCAGTGGTGCGCAGCGCGCGCCCGCTCTACGACCTGAAGCATCCCGACCGCCCCGACTGGCGCAAGCGCACGCAAACGCAGACCCCGGTGGCGCAGGCGTGACCTCTCGCCCCAACCCCCTCCCCTCGCAGGTGAGGGGGAGCCACAGGCGCGACCTCTCCCCCTGCCCCCTCCCCTTCAGGGAGGGGAGCCTATTTCAGGGCTTGAGGCGCTGGGCGCAGACTTCGGCGATGCGGGCGAGGACGGTGGGGCGCGCGGTCATCACCTGATCGTTGGTGAAGCAGAGGACGAGCAGCCCTTGCGCCGCGAGTCGCGCGTCACGCGCTGAGTCGTAGTCGCTGGTGTCGTGGTGAATAGGGCCGTCCAGCTCGATGACGACGCGGGCGGCGTGGCAGTAGAAGTCCACGATGAAGCCGGATATGACCTGCTGTCGGCGAATATGCAACCCCGCTAGCCGATTGGCGCGCAGGCAGTCCCACAGGACGCGCTCGGCGGTCGTCATGCTCTGCCGAAGCTGCTTGGCCCGCTCGATCTTCGTGCTGCGGACGCGCTGCCCACTGACCACGGGCGCTCGCTCGTCAGGCTGCTCGTCCATCGGCGACCTCTCCCTCTAGCCCCCTCCCCTTCAGGGAGGGGGAACCCAGGCCAGGCGATGCGATGGTGGCTTGCGTTGACCCGAAATAAGACGCTTGACCAAGGAATCGCTTGCCCCGCGCCGCAACCCCTGCCGCGCGTTCCCCTCCCTGGAGGGGAGGGGGCAGGGGGAGAGGTTCGCGCCCGCTCGCTCGCCCCGCCCTACGCGACAATCCCTGCCGTCGGTCCCCCCTCCCCTCGCAGGGGAGCTGACTTCATGACAGTTTAGGACAGGGAGCAAACGCGAGGGGCAGCAAGGTGAAGGTGACCTGCACGGGCTGGTCGTTGGTGAGACAGCGGCGCAGCCAGCGCAGGCCAA
>JAICVT010000508.1 GCA_025935235.1 Ktedonobacterales bacterium
GCCACCAGCGGCATGACCACGCAGGGATACTCGCTGCCCTGCGCGCGGTGGATGGTGCAGGCGTAGGCCAGCGCCAGCTCATCCAGTTCGTGCGGCTCATAGCTGACCTGCGCGCCGCCGCTCTCGCTCGCGCTATCGGGAAACGTCACCGTGACGCCGCCGTTCGCGGCGTCCACCGCCGTCACATAGCCAAGATCGCCGTTGAAGACGCCGTTCGGCCCCTTGTCATAGTCATTGCGCGCCTGCATCACCTTATCGCCCACGCGCAGCGTATGGTCGCCATAGGCCACCTCATCCACGCCCGGCCCCGCCGGATTCAGCCGCGCCTGAAGCGCCAGATTCAGCGCCGTGACTCCCGCCGCGCCGCGATACATCGGCGCCAGCGTCTGGATGTCGCGCGTGGGATCGAAGCCATAGCGCGCGGGCAGCCGCCGCGCCACCAGATCAACCACCAGCCGCTGCGCCGCCTCGGGCGCGTCGGCCCGCAGGAAGAAGAAATCGCTGGCTGGCTCGGCGCGCAATGAGGGCAGCTCGCCCGCGTTGACGCGGTGCGCCGTGACGACGATGGCGCTCTCGCGCGCCTGGCGAAACAGGTCGGTCAGCCGCGCGCACGGCGCCCGCTCGCTGGCCAGGATGTCGGCCAGCACGGCGCCCGGCCCGACCGAGGGGAGCTGATCGGCGTCACCCACCAGCAGCAGGCTCGCCTCCGCCGGGATGGCGCGCACGAGCCGGTAGGCCAGCAGGATGTCGAGCATCGAGACTTCATCCACGATGATGAAGCGCTGTGGCAGCGGGCGATGCTCGTTGTAGGCGAAGTCGTTGTTCCCCGGCTGAAACTCCAGCAGGCGATGCAGCGTGCTGGCGGGGCGGCCCGTCGCCTCGGTCATGCGCCGCGCCGCGCGCCCCGTCGGCGCCGCCAGCGCATATGCCACGCCCTGCCGGTCGAGGATGTCGAGCAGCGCGCGGATGGTAGTGGTCTTGCCGACGCCCGGCCCTCCCGTCAGCGTCATCACCTTCGATTCATAGGCCAGGCGCACGGCGGCGCGCTGGCTGGCCGAGAGTTGCGCCACGCCGTCGCGCGCGACCTGCGCGAAGACCTGCTCCCAGGCGCGCTCACTGACCGGTGGCAGCGCGCTCGGCGCACGCAGCAGCAGGCGCAGCCGCCGCGCCGTGCCATTCTCGGCATAGAAGAACGGCGCCAGATAGACACGCTCGACGCCGCCCGCCGGGTCGGCCGGATCGGCCGGGTCAGGCTCGACGAAGACCTCTTTCTCCGCGCGCAGCCGCTCGATGGCCGTCTCGATCTCGCCGATCGCCTCGGGCGGCGTCTCCAGCAGGGCAGCGGCGCGCGTGACCAGCGTATCGCGCGGCAGATAGCAGTGGCCGTCGGATGAAGCGGCCTCCGAGAGGACGTGCTTCACACCGGTCATCAGGCGGGGCAGGCTGTTGCGCGGCAGGCCCAGCTTCACCGCCAGCGCATCGGCGGTCTTGAAGCCGACGCCGTGGATGTCGCGCTCCAGCGTATAGGGATTCTCGCGAATGACGCCGAGCGACTGCGCGCCATACTGGTGATAGATGCGGGTGGCCAGCCCCGGCGAGACCTCGTAGCCTTGCAGGAAGATCATAATCTCGCGAATCTCGCGCTGCGCCTCCCAGCCGCGCACGATCAGGTCGCGCTTGTGAGCGCTGATGCCGCTGACGCTGGTCAGCCGCGCTGGCTCCAGCTCGATCACCGCCAGCGTCTGCTCGCCAAACTGGTTGACGATGCGCTCGGCCAGCTTCGGCCCGATGCCCTTGATGACGCCGGAGCCGAGGTAGCGTCGCAGCCCCTCGGCGGTGACGGGCGAGTGCGGGGTGAAGGTCTCGACGCTCAGTCGCCGCCCGTGCTGGGGATGCAGCTCCCACTCGCCGGACACATCCACCTGCTCGCCAACGCTCAGCCCGGGCAGCGCGCCCACCACCGTCACCAGCTCGCTGCGAAAGAGGCGGCCCGCGTCATCGGGCGAGAGCCGGGCGACGGTGAAGCCCGTCTCCTGGTTGCGAAAGACGATGCGCTCGATAGTCCCTGAGATGGTAGGCATGCGCTCGGCTATCCGTTGCACTCTGTGACGGCGGCTGACTGGCGGCTGAAGGGCGCTCACAGCGCCGCGCGCCAGGCGCTGGCAGTGTATCACGCTGTATGGCGACGAAGATGGCGCCGGCAGGTTGGCATAGCGCGTGCTGCCCGCTCGGCTGCGACGCGGTGAGATTGTGGCGAGATTGCTGGCGGCTTGCATCTGACGCCAGCCTGGCTTACAATTCTGAGCCGAACGAGCAGAATCGGGAACGCTGAGCGAATTGCGTCGGTCGAGGCGGAGGCGCGTGGCGCGCGTAGCTGCGCGATGCGGCGCCGATGGAGGAGCGTGAGCGACATGGCGGAGCTCGCGCAGATAACCCAGATGATCTATCTGGTCGCCAACGCGGCCCGCGAGAACGACGCCACGCGCGTCGCCGTGCGCGAGGCGATCCTGGAGTCGGGGCTTGTCGATGTCGTCGGGTCGGGC
>JAICVT010000425.1 GCA_025935235.1 Ktedonobacterales bacterium
AAATCGTTCACCATCGCGCAGTTGATTCTGGACGCGGTGGCGCGCGGGCAGACCGTGCTGCTGACCTCGAAGATGAACAAAGCGGTGGATGTCGTCGTCGAGAAGTTGAAGCCGCACCTGGGCGCGCTGACCATCATCCTGCGGGGCGGCGACCGGCGCTATCGCGATGAGCTAAAGCAGTTCCTCGACAACCTCTTCGACGGCACAGGCGCGCCCGCCAAGTCGCGTCCCGGCGAGATCGAGATGCTGGAGGAGCGGCTGCGCGCCGCCGACGCCGAGCTAGCCGATCTCGACGCCGCGATCGCCTACATGCTGGAGTCCGAGAAGCGCTGGACCGAGACTGAGCGCGCCTTCGCCGCCAGCGCGGCGCCCGCCTACGATGAGGCCGCCGCCAGTCAGCTTGGACCAGACGCGCTGGCCGAGGCGCATGAGGAGTTGCGCCGCCTCTCGTCCGGGCGCGCACCGCTGACTGGCTGGTTGCAGGGGCGCAAGCATGAGCGTCGCGCGAGCGAGATCGCCGAGCAGCTTGGCATGCGCGAGGAGGCGCTGGCGGCGCTCGACCAGGTGGTGGACCGCGAGCGGCTGCGCGCCGCGCTGAGCCAGTATGCTGATGATCTGGAGTCGCGCGAGGACATAAATGCGCTGCTGACGCGCCATGCGCGGCTGCGCGCCGACCGTGGCGCGCTGGTGGGCGAGCTGCTCTCGGCCCGCCGCCGCGACGCGCTGGCCGACGCTCTGCGGCTGAACCGCCGCACGCTGGCGCTCTTCAAGACGGCGCTGGAGGCGCGCAGCACAGCCGAGCAGGACAAGATCTTCGGCGAGCTGGATTTCGCGGCGCTGCTGGGCGCGTTTCCGATCTGGGCCGTCACCAATCCGCACGCGGCGGAGCTGCTGCCGCTGCAGCGCGAGATGTTCGACATTGTGGTGGTGGATGAGGCATCGCAGTGCGACGTGGCCAGCGCGCTGCCGCTGCTCTATCGCGCGCGCCGCGCCGTGGTCTGCGGCGACCCCAAGCAGCTGCGCCATCTCTCGTGGCTGCGCGAGGATCGCCAGGCGGCGCTGGCCTCGCAGCATGGACTCTCGGCCAGCCAGCGCTCGCAGTGGAACTATCGCACGCACAGCCTGCTCGATGTCATCAACGGCGCGCTGCCCTCGCAGGATGACGTGGTGCTGTTGGACGAGCATTACCGCAGTCTGCCGCAGATCATCGAGTTCAGCAACCAGCAGTTCTATGGCGGCGCACTGCGGGTGATGACGCGGCGGCCCGATACGCTGGGGCTGCGCAGCGTGGAGCTGCGCAAGGTCAACGGCACGCGACGCAAAGAGGGCTACAACGTCGAGGAGGTCGAGGCGATCATCAAGGAGATCAACAAGATTGCCACCGCCGACGCCAAGAAGGCGCCCGGAGATCGGCACTCGATCGGCGTTCTCTCGCCCTACCGCGATCAGGTCAACTATCTGAATCGCCAGCTCGCCGCCAAGCTCAAATCGAAGGTGGTACAGGAGCACGACATCGCCGTCGGCACGGCGCACACCTTCCAGGGCGATGAGCGCGATGTCATGCTGATTAGCTTCTGCGCCGATCCCAAGTCGCATCGCAGCACGTTGACCTTTATGAACCAGGAGAACCTGTTCAACGTCGCCGTGACACGCGCGCGCCGTCGGCAGGTCATCTTCACCGGGCTGGACCCGCGCCACCTGCCGCCGGAGCACCTGCTGCGCGACTACCTCAGCTACGCGGCGGACTGCCTGGAGCCAGACAAGCCAGAGGACCACGACGCGGGCGGCACAGGCTTCGAGCGCGAGCTGGCCGAGGCGCTGCAGGCGCGCGGCGGCTACGCCACGTACCTGGGCTATCCGGTGGCGGGCTTCGCGGTGGATGTGGTGGCGCAGCGCGGCGCGCAGGCGCTGGCCATCGCCTGCGACGGCGACCTCGACCGCCGCGCCCTCCACCCCGAAGACGCCATGCTCGACACCGTCGCGGGCCAGGCGATCCTGGAGCGGGCAGGCTGGCGTGTGCACCGCCTCCCCTACCGTCTGTGGGTTAGCGACCGCGAGGCCTGCCTGGAGGCGATAGATGCGCTGCTGGGCGGTGGCGGCGGGGAATGAGCCGCACCCACTGTGCGCATTTAGGACTGTAGCGCAACCGCGTGTCAGCGCGTTTAGCATGGGCCGCCCAGCATCTCTGCCCAGCAGTCGTGGCTGTCTTCCCTCATCCATGCGCGAGCGCGCCGGGTAGGAAATGATGGCGGCGCGCGATACGTGGGCGCCTGGCGGCCGGATGGGGCGATAGGTCTGCATAGCCACAGGGGAGTAGTGAAATGGCAAGCGATGGGCGGCGCTGGTGGGCGCTGGTGGGCGCCGTAGCGGCTGGCGTGGGCGCGGGCGTTGTGATCGGCGGTGGCCTGGCCCCGCGCGTCTACGACTGGGAAACTGAGTGGAATATTGATGCGCCGTTGGCCGACGTCTACGCCGCGCTGTCAGGCGCGGAGAACACGTTCTGGCCCTCCATGCAGATCGCGCGCATCGTTCCAGACAGCCAGGCGGTGGATGGGCGAGCCGTTCACTATCGCGTGAAGCAGGCGGCAAGCGTGGCGCGCTTTGCGCCACCGTTCCACATCGTCTCGCGCATGACGGTGATCGAGGAGCAGCGGCGCTGGCGGCAGGTGGTGACAGGCGATCTGGTTGGCGCGCTGGAGACGCACTTCTTCGCGCGGCCCGATGGCGGCACGCGGATCGTCTACAACTGGTACGTGCGCGTGAGCAACCCACTCTTCAATCTGGCGGGCTTCGTCGTCGAGCCAGTCTTCCGCGCCAGCCACGACCACGTGATGCGCGAGGGCGAGGCGGGCCTGCGCGCTCTGCTGCGCGCCGCTGTCCCCGTCGCGCCATCCGCACAGTGATGGCGCGACGGGTTCCCGCGCACACAGGGAGCTAGAAGCGGCCCACGCCGTGGGGAATCACTAGCCCAGGGGCGCGCCGACCTGCGCATACATGCCCGCTACGCCACCGCCTGGTTCGACCTGGATGTCGAGTCGGCTGATCTTGCCATCGCGTATGGTGTAGGTCTGGGTCTCCTGTCCGTTTGTGACATGTTTACCAGTCGCCGGGACGGGCGGGACGCCGGGAATCGCGGCGAGTGTGCCGGTATGTGTGCCAGTGATGCGCGTCGTCACGCTCACCGTGTCGCCGTTCTCGCTGAAGTCTTCGGCGTTGAAGTTCCAGTCCGGGAACGCGCTGATCAAGGCATGGCCCAGCCCGAGGAATGCGTTCTTGTCGAGCGGCTGCGGCGTGACGCCAGTCAGGGTGAAGTCATCGGTGGACGTGGCGCTCAGGGTCGCCCAATCACCGCTGCACCAGGCGGCCATCCCCGCCTTCACAATATCGGTGTTGCTCATGGATGCGGTTTCTCCCTTCACTGGGATGTGACTTCAACGCGCAGGCGCGGCATAGCGCCCTGCGCGACAGTATGTCCGCATGGCTGAGTTAACGACCATCGGTAATTATGTAGAGAAGCGGGCGCTGTTGAGCGGCGAGGTCATCAGCCCAGGCACTGGA
>JAICVT010000371.1 GCA_025935235.1 Ktedonobacterales bacterium
CCTGGCCTCACCTGATTGCTTCAGCTGCGCCCGGTCGTCCGTCGCATTGTATGCCCAGGCGCCGCGACCTTGCCGCCGCACTTCCCGCTCTGCTATGGTGGATGAGAATAGCGCAGCGCGCAGGGGTCATACATCAAGGAGACGGACGCTGAAATGCCGGAAGAGGCGACAATCGCGGGGCAGTCGGCGGCGACGCAGGATGCGGCGCTGGCTGGCGAGCGGAGGAGTGATGGTGGGTTGGCGGCGCAGATAGACAACCGGACCGATGCGTCTTCGCGCTCACCCGAGATCGGAGCCCCCGCGCGCGGGCGCGGCGTCGGAGCCGACGACCTCTATGGCACGCTGCCCATCGCGCGCTGGGCGCAGGCGCTGCTGGAGCTGGCGCCGTTCCAGCGACTGGCGAGCGTCTCGCTCTCCGATGTGCCGGGCGCGCTGCTCTTCCGCCGCCCCTTTCCTTCGCGGCTAGCGCACAGCCGGGGCGTCTACTATCTGGCGCGGCAGGCGCGCCCACGCGACCGCGCGCTGCATGCCGCCGCCCTGGCGCACGACCTGGGTCATGGCCCGTTCTCGCACCTGACCGAGCCGCTGATGATCGAGCGGCTGGGAGTCGACCACGAGCGACGCAGCGTCGAATTGCTGCGGCTAGCGCTGCGGCAAGCGCGGGGCGACACGGCGCGGCTGCTGGCCTGGCTCGACGCCGACGAGGTGGCGGCGCTGATGCTCGGCGGCGGGCCAGAAGGTCGCGGCGCGCTGCTCAACGGCGCGCTGGACTACGACAACCTCGATAACGTGGCGCGCTTTCTGAAAGCCTCAAGGTTGGGCGAGCCGGGCTATGATCCGCGCGCGCTGGCCCGCGAGCTGCGCCTCACTGAGCAGGCGCCCGGCGAACCAGCCGTAGCGCTAACCACCGATGGCGCGGCCCAGGCGCAGGCCTGGCTGGACGACCGCAGGCGCGTCTATCGCTACCTCTGCGCGGGCGAGCGCAATCTGGCGCTGCATGGCATGCTGCGCAAGGCGGTTGACCTGGCGGCGGAGGCCGGGATGATCGCGCCAGAGTTCTTCGACATGACCGACGCGGAGACGCTGCGACTGCTGCGCTACGGCGTCTCGCTGGGGGCTGCGACGCTGGCCGAGGCAGCGGCGCGCGACCAACTCTATCGCCGCGTGTGGGAGACGACCGCGCCAGCCGAGGGCGACCAGTTCGCGCCGCTCTTCGCGCAGGGGCGCTCGCGGCTGGCGTTGGAGGAGCGCATTGCCCACGAGGCGGGCCTGGCGCCGCACGAGGTCGTGCTGAGCTACACGCTGGCGCGGGGTGAGCGCGCCCTGCCACCCACGCTGGCTCCCCTGCCGGGCCGGGCCGCGCCCCTTGCCAGCGCCTCCGCGTCGCCCGCCCGCCCGTCCGCGCCAGAGCGCACGATCAGCCTGCTCATCGCCCCAGCCGCCGGGCGCGACTACCTGCGACGCGCGCGCATGGCCGCCGAGCGCACGCTGGGCGCGGGGAGCGCCTGACCTCCCCGGTCAGCCTCTGATGCCAACGGCGCTTGCTCCAGCGGACGGCATGGTAGAATACACCGACTGGTGCGTGGCGAGCATGGTCTGGCTGGAGTGGAAAGCGAGCGGTGGATGGTTCGGACGCGGACGCCGATTCCATTTGAGTCCGGCGCCAGCCTGCCGCAGCGTCTGCTCGATCTGCTCTTTCCGCCGCGCTGTGTCCACTGCGGGCGGATGGGTGAGTCGCTGTGCGCCGTCTGCCGCGCCACCATCCAACCGCCGCGCGGCCCACGCTGCGAGCGCTGCGACCGCTCACTGGGCGCGGCGCCGGGGCCGCGTTGTGGGCTGTGCCTCGCGCGGGCCAGCGCTACAGGGCAGGTGGCGCTGGCCCGCATCATCGTCGCCACCGACTACGCTGGAGCCGCGCGCTCAGCCATCCGCGCGCTGAAGTTTCGCCGGCAGCGGCGACTGGCGCAGCCGCTGGGCCGCCTGCTCACGGAGGCCCTCCGGCGGGCGGAGGCGCCGCCCGATCTGGTCATCCCGATGCCGCTGCACGCCACGCGCAGGCGTGAGCGCGGCTACAATCAGGCGGCGCTGCTGGCGCGGCCCGTGGCCCGCGCGCTGGGGCTGCCGCTGGTGGAGGATGCGTTGGCGCGGGTGCGCGCAACCCTTCCGCAAACGCAACTGCACCGCGCCGACCGCCGCGCCAACGTCGCCGGGGCGTTCGCGCTGACGGAATCCGTGGCGGCGCGGGCGCTGGCGGGCAAGCGCATCCTGCTGGTTGATGACGTGACGACGACTGGCGCGACGCTGGAGGCGGCCGCCGAGGCGCTGCTGGCCGCGCGACCCGCCGCGATTTACGCGCTGGCGGTGGCGCGTCCGTCCCTCGACGCCTGGCCCGACAGCGCCGAGCCGCCCGACCGCTAGTGGCAAACATGCGCCGTGCGAGGAAGTCAGCGAGAGCATGGAGATGGCGTTGAGCGGCCAGGGCGTTGGCGCGGTGAGCGCGGAAGAAACCGTCGAGGTCCTGACGGCGCTGCTGGGCGTGGCGCTGATCGTGGCGCTGCTGGCCCGCAGGCTGCGCTTTCCCTATACGCTGGCGCTGGCGTTGGTCGGGCTGATCCTCGGCCTGATCCATCTGTTGCCCGCCTTCCAGCTCGATTCGTCGGTGACGCTCTTCATCTTCCTGCCGGCGCTGCTCTTCGAGGGCGCGTGGAATATCGAGGCGCCCGCGCTGCTGGCCAACTGGTTCATCATCCTGCTGCTGGCGATTCCGGGGCTGCTGGTGGCCGTGGCCATCGCCTCTCTGGCGCTCCACTTCGGCGCGGGCTTCTCGCCGATCGAGGCGGTGTTGCTCAGCGCCATCATCTCGCCCACCGATCCCATCGCCGTCATCGCGCTGCTGCGTCAGCTCGGTCTCTCCTCGCGGCTGCGCGTCATCATCGAGGGCGAGAGCCTCTTCAACGACGGCGTCGGCGCGGTGACCTTCGCGGTCACGCTCTCCGTTCTGCTGAATCTGACACAGCCGGGCGGCGCTACGGCAGGCGGCCAGGTAGGGGTTGTCGCGCTCCAGAGCGTCTGGCTGCTAGTTGGCGGGCCGCTGCTGGGGTTGGGGGTTGGCTATGTCGTCTCGCGCGCGCTCGGCCACCTCGAGGACCCGCTGATCGAGACCGCCGCGACCTTCATCGTGGCGTATGGCGTCTATCTGGTCGCCGATCTCATCCACACCTCTGGCCTGCTGGCGGTCGTGATGGCTGGCCTGCTGCTAGGCAGCTATGGCCGCCGCGTCGGCATCTCGGTCTCCGCGCGTGAGGCGGTCGAGCAGGTGTGGGACTTCACAAGCTTTGTGGTCTCCTCGCTCCTCTTTCTGCTGCTGGGGATGCAGATCGGCGGATCGCTCTCGATCCGCGCGCTCGCGCCGACGCTCTGGGCGACGCTCGGCGTGCTGCTGGGGCGCGCGGTAATCGTCTATGGCGCACTGCTGCCCTACAATGCCGTGGCGCGCTGGTATCGCAAGCGACGCCAGGGCGCCCCGGCGCGCGGGCGGCCAGCCCCGGTTCCGGGCGCGTGGCGTCCGCTGATTGTGCTCTCTGGCCTACGCGGCGCGCTCTCCATCGCGCTGGCGCTCAGCCTGCCCGCTCGCCTGCCCGACCGCGACCTGATCGCCAGCGTCGTCTACGGCGTCGTGCTGATTACGCTGGTCGGCCAGGGCGTCGGGCTGCGGGCGCTGCTGCCGCGTTGGCCGGGCCTGCATGACGGCCACGACGAAAGAGACGGTCACGAGCAGCATCGCACGGCGCCTGGCGAGCAGAGCGGCGCCCAGCCAGCCCCTCAACCAGGCTGAGTCTAGCCGCAACTGGCCATACACCGCCTGCCTCCAGAGAGTCCTATGCGCTGGTATTGCACATGACCAGTGTCATACCGTATGCGAGAGCGCCGAACCTCAACGCGATGTCGCGCAGGGAGCGCGCGCCCGCGCCGACCGCCAGCCTCTCTGGCGATGGCGCGCCACAGCGGAACGGATTGACGAAACAGACAGGTTTGGGTAGGCGAGCGGGTCGGCGAAAGCGCCCGCGCGCAACGACGGAGGCCTCCCTCATGCCAAAGG
>JAICVT010000219.1 GCA_025935235.1 Ktedonobacterales bacterium
ACGGCGTTCACGCTTCCACTTTTCCAGACCAGACAGTCGTGATGGCAACGGAGGCGCAACTGGAAAATTCTGATGAACATGAAACTGGAAAATAATCATGAACATTGACACCTCGCCATAGCCCTCATCGCTGAACCAGTCGAAGCCGTGTGGCTCGGAGCCATGCGTGATGACCCCGCGCACGAAGGCCATGAACTCATCGCGCTCGGCCCCGGCGGGCAGGCCGCGCGCGAAGGCCAGCAGCCCCGCGCCCGACTGGTGCGACTGCGGATGCGCCAGCGGACTGCCAAAGAGCATATCGGGCCAGACACAGCCGAGATAGGCCGCCGCTGCCGGCTGCTCGGTCAGCTCGGCGAGCAGCCAGCCGTGCGCTATCGGAAACATCGCAATCCTCCTGTCCGCGCGAGGCTCACTGGTAGAGGCTGGGGTCGGGATCCGACCACGGCGTTGGCGGCGGCGCGGGCGCGATGCCATCCTGCGCGAAGCCCCAATCCAGCAGCGTGCGCATATCCACGATGCGCACCTGCCACGAGGGATCGTGCAGCACGGCGCCGACGATCAGATGGCCGAAGCGCACGGCAGCGAAGGCCATCGTATAGCCCGCGGGTCCCGTGTAGCCCGGCTTCACGCCGATGGCGCCGGGGTAGGGCGAGCGCGCGCCCGCCAGCAGGTCATCGCCGGTCATCAGGTGATAGGCTTTGTGCGTCGCGGTCGCCGGGATGTCATAGGTCCGTGTCGAGGTCATCTGTTCGATGATCGGGTTGCGCATGGCGACGGCCGCCAGCGCCGCCAGATCGCGCGCCGAGGTGTAGTGGCCTGGCGCATCCAGCCCGTGCGGATTCACGAAGTGCGTGTGTGTCAGGCCAAGCTGCTGGGCGCGCTGGTTCATCAGCGCGACGAAGGCGGGCACGCTGCCGGCGATGCCATCGGCAATGGCCACCGCCGCATCATTGCCGGAGGGCAGCAACAGGCCGTAGAGCAGATCGCGCAGGCTCAGCTGCTCGCCGGTATCCAGCCCCATGTAGCTGCTGTCCGGCCCGACCAGCGCGTGCGCGTCGGCGCCGACGGTCATCATCTGGTCGAGCTTGCCGCGCTCCACCGCGATCAGCGCCGTCATAATCTTGGTGCAGCTGGCCTGGGGCAGCTCGGCGTCGGCGTTCTTGGAGTAGAGAACCAGCCCGCTGTTGGCGTCGAAGAGGAAGGCGGCTCTGGCCACCACAGGCGGCTCCAGAGTGGCGGCTGGCGCGCTGATCGAGGCGAGGCGGGCGCTCAGCGCGGCGTGGGTCGCCTGCGCCACCCCCACGCGCGTCATCTGGAAGAGCGCCGCGACCATCACCAGCGTCGAAAGCCCCAGATACAGGCCCCATGAGAACGCCGCCCGCCACGGATGCGGCTTCGTCGCCCTGGCAGCTCTGGCGGCGCGTGGCGCTCGAACATCCTGACGTTTCATCGGCGGCTAATCCCTGATTGATCCCTGATTGATCCCTGACAGTAGCGGCTGCTCTCGCTTGTGTAGTCTGGAGAACAGTCTAGGCGCGTCCATTCAGCGGCGTCAAACTGGCTGACCCCTCTGGCGATCGGCCGTTTGTACGACTGACGGCCGCCGAGTGTTACATTGCGGCCCCCTCGCCAGTGTTGAGAGTAGGCGAGAACACGCGACGCCGGCATGACGTGCGTTGAGCGGCGGAATCGAGCAGAGCATGATCGCGCGAGTGAGCGTGGCGCGGGCGACGCGCCTGTGGCGGCCGTTTCCCTGGGCCTTTCCCCTGGCTTTCGCGCGGGCGACGCGCCTGAGTGGCGATCCCGCGGAATCCGGCGCGCGTGTGGCGGGCGCCTCGGCAGCCGCCGCCGCTGACCCCGCGCCAGGCGCGCAGCCACCTGGCGACTACGACGCCTTCATCCGCGAGCATCAGCGCGCCATCCTCAATTACCTCTGGCGCATGACGAGCGACGAGCAGAGCGCCTATGACCTGGCGCAAGAGGTCTTTGTGCGCGCGTGGCGCCACTTCGACAAGCTCCGTAGCTATGACAGCCCGCGCGCCTGGCTGTTTCGCGTGGCGACCAATCTGGCGCTCAGCAGCATCCGTGGGCGGCGCGCGCTCTCCAGCGTTGATCTGCTGCCGAGCGAGCAGCAGCCCGCGGCCAGCGATCCGGCGTGGCGGGTGGTGGAGCGCGATCTGGTGCGCGCCGCGCTAGATACGCTGCCCGCTCGCCGCCGCGCCGCGTTGATCCTGCGCGAGGTCTATGGCCTTACGGGCGCCGAGGTGGCGCGAGCGCTGGGGATGTCTGAGGCGGCGGCGCGCATGACGCTGAGCCGGGCGCGCGAGCAGTTCCGCGCCGCCTACCTGCGCGAAAGCCTGGATGGACAGGAGCAGCGGGAGGGAGGCGATTCACGTGACGCCTGAGACGCTGATCTGCGCCGAGAACATCGCACCCGAACGGCTCTCGGCGCTGCGCGATGAGTCGCTGCCCGCCGACGAGGCGCAACGGCTGCGCGGGCATATCGCGGCCTGCCCGGCCTGCCAGGCGCGGCTGGCGGATTACGACGCGCTGGCGGCGGCGCTGCGCCAGCAGCGCGAACTGGAGCCAGGTGAGCGCATCGTGGAGGGCGTGCGGGCGCGGCTGGCGGCGCCATCCACCGCGCGGCGTCGGCGCTGGCGGCGTCCCTCGCGGCGACTGTGGGCGGGGCTGGCCACGCTGGCGCCCGTCGCGGCGATCATCCTGCTCTTCGTCTACGTCTTTGGCGGGCTGGGGAGTCACATGCGTCCGGCGGCGGGCAAGACGCCGACAGCGCAAGCGACGCCCGCGCCGACATTGGTATCGGGCAAGCATGCTGGCCCCACGGCGACGCCCCCGCTGGTGACACTGCCTCCCTTCCCACCCGCCTACACGCTCGGGGTCGCCTGGGGCGCGCTGACGCCGATGGAAACCTTCAGCACGCCGCCAGTCGCCAGAACACAGTTCGCCGTCAACACGCTCTCGCCCGACGCCACGATGCTAGTGGGAACATCCATGCCCACTGACGCCTCCACCGCTGGCTTGCCCCGCGTAGACCTGGTCAGCTACGCCTTCGCCGGCCATACCTGGAAGACGCTGGGGCCGCACTGGAGTGGATATTCAGGGCCGTGGGGCGGCGCCAGCGCCGTTAGCGACCGCTACATCGTCTACGGATTCAACAGCCAGGCGGGCGCGACGTGCGATGTCTGCAACAACACGCTGTGGGCTTACGACCGTCAGACTGGCGCGAGCTGGGAGATCGAGCCTGGGACGCAGGCTGGCGCCCAATTTAGCGGCGACCAGGGCGACTTCACCAGCGGCGATCACGTCGCGTTCACCACTATTGAGGGGCAGGTCTGGGTGGCGAACCTTGCCGCACGCCAGGTCACGCTGGCGCTGCCCCCCGGCGCGCAGCCCGCCAGCGCCACATCCAGCGGACCGCAGCCGAACGTGCGGCTGGATGGCTTCTCGTGGCCCTACCTGATCTACGACTACACGCCAGTGCAGTCAGATCCCAATACGCCAGTGGCGACGACACTGCGCATTGCCAATCTGCAAACGCGCGCCACGACGGTCATGCCCCAGCCGATTGATACGCTCTTTCAGTTCCCGCACAGCGCCGGGTACAGCAGCGGGCTCCAGACGGTCTACATCAGCGGCGACACGCTCTATGCCATTGTGGGAACGAATGTCGAGGGCGTCTGGACTGACGGCGCGCCTATCAATACCAGCTATGACACGCTCTACCGCCTCAACCACGTCTTCAGCGGCGGCGACAGCGGCCAGCCAGAGATACTGACGCGCTGGTCGCCGCAGCAGGCGTATGGCTCTGAGCGGGGCATCAATGCTCGCCTCATCTTGCTCGACGGCGGCTATGCCTGGGACATCGCAGAGGGTCGGCTGGTGACGCTCAACCTGACGGTGACGTCGGCTCCCTCCGACCTCGCCGCGACCACCGTGCCGGGCGTATCGCTCGCGGGAAACTATCTGCTGATGACGAGCAGCGCCACCGATAGCGCGACCGGCTCGACCAGCGTGACTGGAGAAGTCTATGACACCACCACGCTGCCCGTCCGCTAAGGTCGCTCCGCTGGCTCCCCCTCTTCCACGGGGCGAGAGGGCTGGGGGTGAGGTTCCGCTTGCCCCCTCTCCCGCGTAGTGGGGGAGGGGCTGGGGGTGGGGGTTACTTCACGCCCAGCCCGCTCAGGCCGAAGTTGGGGGCGTGCAGCAGGCCGAGCTGCAGCTTCAGCAGCAGGATGCGCCGCACCGAGGCGTCTATGTGCGCCTTGGAGAGCTTGCCGCTCTGCACGGCGTTGTGCAGCGTCGCGATCACTTCCTCCGTGCTCTGGATCGAGTAGGTGCTGCAGATGATGTCGTTGCCCGCCTGCACCGCGTAGAGTGCGATCTGGTCGAGGCTGTAGCTTTGCAGGGCGTGCATGTAGATGCCATCGGTGATGATGACGCCGTTGAAGCCCAGCTCATCGCGCAGGATGCCCGTCAGCACTGGTTCCGAGAGCGAGGCTGGGCGCGTGGGGTCAATCGCGCCGAGGATGATGTGGGTGGACATGATGGCGTGGACCTGGCCCGTCGCCAGCAGCGCGCGATAGGGCGCCCAGTCAATGGCCTCCAGCTGGGCCTTGCTGCGGTTGAGCGTGTAGAGCTGCTCGTGCGGGTCCACCGGCACATCGCCCAGCCCTGGGAAGTGCTTGAGCGCGCCCGCCACCTGCCCACTCTGCTCCAGGCCGCTGAGGTAGGCGCCCGCCATCGCCGTCACCTTCCCTGGGGTCGAGCCAAATGAGCGGCTCTGCACATCGCCACCCGACGTTTGCAGCACATCCACCACTGGCGCCAGGTCCAGGTTGATGCCGAGCTGCGCCAGCGCCTGCGCGTCTTGCAGGCCGCGCTGATGAGCCAGATTGGTGTTGCCGGTCGCGCCGATCATCGCGGCGCTGGGTGTCAGCCCGATGACAGAGGCCAGCCGGTTGACCTCGCCACCTTCCTGGTCGGTAGCGATCAGCAGCGGCGTCGTCGCGTCGGCCTGCATGCCGCTGACCAGCGCCTGCATCTGCGGACCATTCTGGATGTTGAAGGCATAGAGGATCGCCGAGCCAACATGGAGCTGCTGGATCTGATAGGCCAGCGCGCTATCCATCTGCGTCTCGGCAAAGCCGATCATAATCATCTGGCCGATCTCTTCGTCCAGCGTCATGTGGCTGATCAGCCCGTTGACGTACTGCGTCTCAGCCTGCTCGCGCAGCATCGCAGCCAGCGGCGTGGCGTGCGCGTTGGGCGTGCGCAGGCGGCCCAGCGGCGCGACCGGCGTCGTATTGAAGAAGCTATCGGGCGCGGGCGTGTCTGGCGCGAAGATCGAGACGGCCACGACCACCAGCGCCAGCGTCAGGATGACCGCCGACATGATCCACAGCCGCCAGCGCCGACCGCGCTGGGCCTGCCGTGGTTCGGAGTCGCGCCGCGAGCCAGCGGAGCCAGAGTCAGAGGATGCGCTGGCGCCGGGTGTCGTCTCGATCATCGGTCTCCTCCGCGTCCGCTCATCGCGCCATGCTCCCCGGCGCACTCGCGGGTAGTCCTGCAATCGGCCTGCCAGCGCGCGAGATGTTGGCGGCGTTGTCTGGCCACATCCTCGGCCAACGCCGCTCCTGTCCGCTGAGTAGAGACGAGCGCCGCCTGGCTGAGTAACGTGACCGTGCTCACAGATTGAGCCGGAGGAGCGCGAATCGGCGCGCTTGACGGCCTCCGCGCGCCAGTCGTACGCTACAGCCGCTACGGCCGATTGCGCGCGGGCTGGCCGCGACCCGTGACGCGGCGCGAGAGGGCAGCCAACGGAGAGGAGCGATGGCGTTGACGGATGACGACCCACGCGCCAGCGACGAACCTGCCGTTCCCGCTCCGCATGCTGACACCGCGCGAGAGCGCACGCATATCGGCTGGCGCCCCGGCGCTCCGGGCGAGCAGTCATATGAGCACCCGCTGGTGGCGGTGGATGTCGTGATCCTGACGATGCGCAGGCGGCGGCTCGAAGCGCTGCTCATCAAGCGCAGGCGCTGGCCATACGAGGGGCTGCGCGCCCTGCCGGGCAGCTTCGTGCGCGGCGATGAATCGCTGGAGGACGCGGCGCGGCGCGTGCTGGAGCGCGCGGCGGGCGTGCGCGATGTCTATCTGGAGCAGCTCTACACCTTTGGCGATCCTCAGCGCGACCCCCGCGCGCGCGTCATCACGGTGGTGTACTACGCGCTGCTTCGCGCCGACGCGCTGCCCGCCGCGCTCGCGGGTTCCACCGGCGTCATAGGCTCCGGCGAGGATGCGGCGGAGCTGACGTGGTTTCCGGTGGATGCGCTGCCGCCGCTGGCCTTCGACCACGCCGAAATCCTGCGCTATACCCTGCAACGGCTGCGCGGCAAGCTAGAGTACACCCGCATCGGCTTCCAACTGCTGGCGCCTGAGTTCACGCTGAGCGAGCTGCAGGAGGTCTATGAGGCGATCCTCAGCCGCACGCTCGACAAGCGCAACTTCCGCAAGAAGGTGCTCTCGACCGGCATTCTGGAGCCGACCGCGCACACGCGCAAGAGCGGGCAGCATCGCCCGGCGGCGCTCTACCGCTTCAACCCACATGCCGATTCGGGCGCCTGAGGCGCGCTACCGATCAGGCACGTTAGTGTAGACGTTGGAATACGTGTCAATAGAGTGGAAGTCGCCGACGGGCCAGACGACGAACTCGGCCTGGCCGATGATCTCGCGCTGGGTGATGGGGCCGAAGAAGCGCGAGTCTTCGCTGTTGGTGCGGTTGTCGCCCATCACGAAGTACTGGCTCTCGTTGAGCCTGAAGGTCTGCGGCTCAGGATTCGCGCTTTCTCCAGGTGGCGCCAGGTCCACATATGGCTCGCTGAGGACGACGCCGTTGACGATTACCTGCGTGGGCGTCAATGTCACCGTATCGCCGGGCAGGCCGATGACACGCTTGATGAAGCGCTCGGTTGGCGCGGTGGGCGGATGAAAGACGATGACATCGCCGCGCTGCGGGCCACGGAAGGTGTAGGCCAGCGAGTTGACCAGCACGCGCTCGTTGGTATGCAGGCCGGGCTGCATGCTAGGGCCATCCAGCGGGACCGCCTGAGCGGAGTAGTGCAGGCCGATGAAGAGCGCCAGCGTGATGAGCAGCGTCATGGTGATCTCGCGCAGCATGGCCTGCTGGCGCGCCACCATACGCGGATCGCTCAGGCGCGCCTCGATGTCCGCGCTCTCCGCGCTGGCCGCATGGTCGGGCTGCGCGACTGGCCGCGGCTGACTGACAGCGCGTCGTGGCGCGTTCTTCTCGGCGTTCTTCTCGGCGCGCCGCTCGGCGGAGTCGCGCCTGTCGCTCGGCTTGCGGCTCTGCCCGCTCACCATGTCGCCTCGCCGCGTCTCATCGGCCTTCTCATCGGCCTTCTCGTTGGCCCGCTCTTCGGCCCTGCGTGCCATGCGTTGTCACTCCTTTGGCGAGAAGACGCTCGACCACCCATTGCCTGCCGCGCTTCCCCCTGAGCTTGCCAACCCCCGTGTGC